>DATHLW010000001.1:0-3889 GCA_035487675.1 Mucilaginibacter sp.
CATAAGCTCTGCCCGAGCCATATGTTAACTGCGATTCCACATCCTGGTTCACCAGCAGTTGCGCACCGTCTTTGTAATCTATCTGGTTTTGCAGCCATTTATAATAGATCTCGGCTGAAAACTCAAAGATGTTATCCTGGAAGTTCTTGAACCAACCTGTCGAAACCTGGTCAGAAATTTCGGGCTTAATATTATTGCTGCTCATCACATACAGATCGGTAGGGGTGTTGCTGGTAGAGTTGGTGAGCAGGTGTATGTTTTGGGTATTACGATTGTAGGAGAACTTAAGAGAACTGGCGCTATCAAGCACATAGCTGGCCGAAAAGCGTGGCTCAAGGTCAAAGTAGCTCTTTACCAGTTGCCCGGATGTATAAGTTTTAGAACTGGTTACTTTACCTGCTGCATCATAAGTATCAAAAGTGCCGGGGCCCAACAGGAACATGCCGCTCAGCCGAACGCCGTAAAGGAAGGTCAGTTTGTTGTTTGCTTTCCATTCATCGCTTACGTAGGCAGCATTTTCGTAACCATAACGGTCCTGAACATGGATATTATTAAAGCTGGATGAGGGTGGCGCAGTAATATCACCGGGCGCTATGGTATGGTGCAAAATATTAAAGCCGAATTTAAGTGTATGGTTATTGCCCATAGAATAAGCCAGGTCTTCTTTCAGGTTCACATCTGTGATCTTTGAGGTCGCTTTAAAGCCTTCGTTATTCAGAAAGCTTTGCACCACATAATTATAGTTGCTGAATATGAGCGATGTGTTTGAAAACAACCTGCTGTTGAACAAATGATTGAAACGAACGGTACCGGTAGAGTTGCCCCAATTGGTACCGAAGGTATTCTTAAGCGACAGCACATCCTTCCCAAAATATCCTGACAGGTAGATGGCGTTCTTGTCATCAAAATGATAATTGACCTTGGCGTTCAGGTCATAAAAATAGATGGAACTGCCGCGAACGGTAGAATCAGGCGAGGCTTTCAAAAACAGATCGACATAAGTACGACGGGCGCTTATCATAAACGAGCCTTTATCCTTAACCAATGGGCCCTCTACCTTTATGCGCGACGCGATCAACCCTAAACCACCCTGAACGGTGTAATCTTTATTGTTACCCTCGTTCATTTTAATATCCAGTACCGATGATAATCGTCCGCCAAACTCGGCAGGCATGCCGCCTTTATACAGGCTCACATCCTTTATGGCATCAGAATTAAAGGTGGAGAAGAAGCCAAAGAAATGGGAAGCATTATAAACCGTAGCCTCATCCAGCAGGATCAGGTTCTGGTCGGCACCACCACCACGTACATAAAAGCCGGTATTGCCTTCGCCCTGCGACTTTACGCCGGGCAGTAAGGAGATGGTCTTTAAAATATCCCTTTCGCCAAGCAGAACAGGTATTTGGTTGATCTGTGCCATGCTCAGCTTTTCGACACTCATTTGGGGTGAAGAGACGTTATCATTATTAGGTGCATCGGCACGTATTACTACTTCCTTCAGGTCGCTTTTTACTTGAAGTGGTATGTTCACCACCTGATTTTGGTGGAGGGATACCTTTTGTTCAACGGCCTCGTAGCCTGTATAGGTAAATAATAAGGTATAATCGCCCTCAGGGGCATAAATGGAGTAAAAACCGTAGCTATTGGTAACAGTACCGCTTTGTGGAAGTTCTTTTATGCGGATGGTAGCGCTTATAAGCTGTTCGCCGGTTGTCCCGTCCTTAATGGTACCACTGATGGAGAATTTCTTTTGGCCGAAAGAGGAAAGTGTGCAAAAAAATAAAAGGAAAAGGAGTAGCGTTTTGGCCATTCAGAAATATTTGACGCTAAAGTAATTGTAATACGGATATCATCCACTAAAAATTTAGATGATAAATGTTAAATAATGTTACGGGGTGTCATACAGTGTCATGGTGTGGCTTGTTCTTAAAAAACAGGACAGTTTAACCAACCCGTCATTGCGATCCGCCAATAGGCGGAGAAGCAATCTCTATACTATACAGAGCGGATAGAATGGTGTAGAACCTGCATAGTTTGAATGTCCTAAGTAGAGATTGCTTCGTACCTCGCAATGACGCTCGTGGAGCAACTTTCATTGCACTTTATTTTTTACCCGCACCCTTTTCTTTGTTTGCTTTCTCCTGACCGATCCCCATAGTCAGTGCAGTTAACCCAGCCATACCACCAAGCTGCATCGTATCAATTGCCGAACTTGGTACAATTACAATGGTAGAGTTTTGCTTCAAACCTTCGTAGAGCATATTCATCGCCCTTAAATGCAATGCCACCGGGTTGTCTGTATAGGTTAGGGCTGCTTCTGCAAATTTTTCAGCCACCTGTTTTTCAGAATCCCCCAAAATTACCCTGGCCTGCCGTTCACGTTCTGCTTGTGCCTGCATAGACATGGCATTCTCCAATGCACCGGGGATCAAAACATCTTTGATCTCCACAGAATTGACATTGATACCCCATGGCTCTGTTCGCACATCAATAATTTTTTGCAGTATGCCGCTGATTTTCTCCCTTCCTTCAAGCATGTCCGATAACATGGTCTTCCCGATAACATCGCGCAATGCAGTTTGCGAGGCCCAACTGATTGCACCTTTATAATCAGCTACTTCGAGGGCTGCCTTCTTCGGGTCCAGCACTTTCCAGAATAGTACGGCATCTACATCAACCGGTACGGTATCTTTGGTAAGGGTTTTCTCAGCCTTGAATGATGTCGCAATCACACGGGTATCGATCCAGAATGGTATGGTATCCAGTACAGGGATAATGAAAAATATCCCCGGCCCTTTGAGCGATTGAAAACGACCCAGGCGCAATACAACGGCCCTTTCCCAGGGATTGGCAATCTTGATAGCAATAGAAATGAGCAAAGCAACCACAAAGGTGCTTACCGTAATGATGGTGGTTGGCGCAACATTAGAAGCATCGTATACCGCACGTGCCCATACAATACCGATACCAAGAATTACAAGAAATATGATTACAGGAAACGAATTTTGATTTCTCATATCAAACCACCTCCTAACTGGTTGATATATTGAATAATAAAGATAATCAAATTGCGTGCCTGATTAGTAATGGCAATCACATATTTGCAGGCGGGAATTTTGGTTTATCAACTGTCATGCTTTGTCACGGGTGTCACGCTGTGCCTCACTCCTGAAAAGCGTGACAGCGGGACAGTGCAGTTCGGTTCCCCTCTTGAGAGGGGCAGGGGTGTGTTTCTTGAACAATGCATCATCGTTAGGCATGGCGTAGAAACACACCCCACCACTGCACAATCTTACGCACCCCCTCTCAAGAGGGGAACTTTATTATCAACTGTTTCGCTTGTCTTGTTCTTACAAAGCAAGCCAACAGGACAGTAATTGTCGTTGCTATGCGTGCATAGTAAATGTTTTTGTTTAAATTGCGGCATAATACTTATTTATGGATAGCACTTATAAAACTGATACGGGTATTGATTTTTCTGTTTCTGAGAACCAGCAGATGGTTGGGCAAATGGCAAAGGATTTTGCTGAAAAGCATATCAGGCCCAATGTAATGGAATGGGATGAGGTACAGCATTTCCCGGCAGAATTATTTAAAAAACTGGGTGAACTTGGCATGATGAGTGTGTTTGTACCCGAACAATACGGCGGATCGGGCTTTGGTTATTTTGAATATGTAACTGTGATTCAGGAGATAGCTAAAGTATGTGGTTCGATAGGTTTATCAGTCGCAGCGCATAATTCACTATGCACAGGGCATATCCTTGCCTTTGGGAATGAAGAGCAGAAGCATAAATGGCTCCCCAAACTGGCTTCGGTGGAATGCCTTGGCGCCTGGGGATTGACCGAGGCCAATACCGGTTCAGATGCCATGCGGATGAGCACAACTG
>DATHLW010000002.1:0-3056 GCA_035487675.1 Mucilaginibacter sp.
TGGATAAATGATTCACTGATGGATTTATAAGCATCAGGAAGCTCCACATATTTACCTACCAGGGCAATGCGAACCTCAGAGGTCGGGTTTTTCAACCGGCCCAAAAAGTCTTTCCAGCTTTCCAGATTGGGTTCGTTTTTGTGAGATAGCTTTAGCTTGGTCAATACCGTTTTGTCGAGCTGCTCTTTCAGCATTAGCAGGGGGACGTCATAAATAGTAGAAGCGTCTATCGATTCAATTACCGCATTGATATTCACGTTACAGAAAAGCGCGATCTTTTTGCGGATTTCCATATTGATATGGTGCTCGGTACGGCAAACCAAAATATCCGGCTGGATACCGTATTCCAGCAGCATCTTAACGGAGTGCTGCGTAGGTTTGGTTTTTAACTCGCCTGCTGCGGCAAGAAAAGGGATCAGTGTTAAGTGGATAACCAGTGAGTTGCCCGAACCTATTTCCCATCTGAACTGTCTTACCGCTTCAATGTAGGGTAATGACTCAATGTCACCTACTGTCCCACCCAGCTCAGTGATCACGATATCATAGTCACCGCTTTCACCTAACAGGCGGATGTTCCTTTTGATCTCGTCGGTAATGTGCGGAACTACCTGTACAGTTTTACCCAAAAATGCTCCCTCACGCTCCATATTGATCACATTCTGATAAATACGGCCGGTAGTAATATTATTGGCTTGCGAGGTCGGGGTATTCAAAAAACGCTCGTAATGGCCCAGGTCAAGATCGGTTTCGGCACCGTCTTCAGTTACATAGCATTCACCATGTTCGTAGGGGTTAAGTGTTCCGGGATCGATGTTGATATAGGGGTCGAACTTTTGGATCGTAACGCGGTATCCGCGTGATTGAAGAAGTTTGGCTAACGAAGCAGAAATAATGCCTTTCCCTAACGACGAAGTAACGCCGCCCGTCACAAAGATGTATTTAGTCATGATGATGTGTGTATTTGGCACCGGTTTTTACACCTGTACCGATTGTTTGTGTACGGGATACAAAAGTAGCAAAAATTTCAGACTTTGCTCACTTAAATCACAAATGTGGAAAAGGGGTGGAGATGTGGATAAGGAAATTTGAAAATGGGTGGATTTGAATATTTGAAAATGAGGCTGTGTCTTGATTTGTAAATTATTATATTGCCAAACCTAAATTTTGATATGAAAAAGAAAACGTTAATCTACCTTATTGCATTATTATTAATTCATTTTTCTTGTAATTCGTCAACCGCTCTCAAAAGATATGGTGTAATAACAAGTGACACCAGTTATGCTGCTAGTATTGATACTACACATGGGCAGGTCTCTCCAATAACCATTGCTATTAAACAATTTGAACTAAAAAATCAATCAACTGATCATAAGATTGTTTTTGTATGTAAGTGTACCCGGGTTGATAATAAAGGTAATGTTTTTGGAAACACTGAAGAACATGCTGTCGGGCCACAAGAAATAGTTAAACTTAATCGTGATTCTATTTATTACTCTCGTATTGTAAAATATGAAGTAGTTGGAGCTTATTTGGCTACCGGTGCAAGCGCAGATAAGTTAGGAAATTAGTTTCTCCAAATCTTCCGGCGTATCAATAGCATAAGTTTCCAACTCAGTTTCGGCAACTTTGATCTTATAGCCATTTTCTATCCATCGAAGCTGCTCCAGGCTTTCAGCTTTTTCTAATGAGGATACCAGCAGTTTAGTAATCTGCTGCAAAATATCAGCCCGGTAACCATAAATACCGATATGCTTAAAATAAGTAAAATGCTGCAGCCAGTTTTGGGACTCCTGTCCGCGGATATGCGGTAGCGGAGAGCGCGAGAAGTAAATGGCCTCAGAATTTTTATTGACGATCACTTTTGGCGAATTGGTGTTGTGCAGTTCCTGATCAGTAAGTACTTTTTTGATTAAGGTAGCGATCTGCGTTCCGGCATCATTGAAGCAGCTAATGAGTTTGCTGATCTGCTCCGGATCGATATAGGGCTCATCACCCTGAATGTTGATGATCACATCATATTCAGGACGTTTTAAAGCTACTTCAGCACAACGATCAGTGCCGCTTTGATGATTGGGTGAGGTCATTACGGCCTTCCCGCCAAAATGATGTACATGCTCAAAAATGCGGTCGTCATCAGTCGCAACGATCACTTCAGATAAATGGGCACACTTTTTAGCTTGCTCATAAACCCGCTGTATCATGCTTTTACCGGCAATATCAACCAGCGGCTTTCCGGGAAAACGAGTGGAGGCGTAGCGGGCGGGGATGATACCGAGAATTTTCATGTTGTACGTATTACGTTATACGTTTATTATAAAACTGATTTATTGAACGTATTACGTACAACGTAAAACGTATAACCCCAATAGCCTAAAATAGCCCGTGTATCTCCCTTTCAATCTTCTCCACTATCGTCGCCATATCATCGGTATTGTTGGCGAAGTCGAGTTTGTCTTTGTCCAGGATCAGCAATTTGCCCAGTTTATAGCCGTTTATCCATTTCTGGTATTTTTCGTTCAATTTGGACAGGTAATCTAAACGGATGCCGATCTCATATTCACGGCCGCGGCGCTGGATGTTGTTTACCAGTGTAGGTACCGATGCTTTCAGGTAAACCAGCAGATCGGGTGGTTTGATAAAGGCGGTGATGTTGTCAAAAATTGCACGGTAGTTCTCGTAATCGCGCGTGGTCATCAACCCCATATCGTGCAGGTTTTCGGCAAAGATGTAGGCATCTTCATATATGGTGCGGTCCTGTATAATGTTATTTTTTCCCTGCTGGATATCCATAATCTGCCTGAAGCGGCTGTTCAGAAAATAGATCTGCAGGTTAAAACTCCAGCGTTTCATGTCGCTGTAAAAATCTTCCAGGTAAGGATTATTATCTACCGCCTCGTAAAGAGGTTCAAACCCATAATTTTTTGCTAATAATTCAGTAAGCGTGGTTTTCCCTGCGCCGATATTTCCTACAATAGCTATGTGCATTCGTTTGTTTTAGTTCATGATTGATTGTTGATGGTTCATTGCCTTCTCAAAAGAGTATTTAAACCACAGTT
>DATHLW010000003.1:0-3102 GCA_035487675.1 Mucilaginibacter sp.
GATTCAAAATATTATCTGCTCCGGCATAAATAGCGAGCCTGGTTTTATGTCCGATGAGGTGCTCCCATCCTGCTTTTGCTTCGACCAAATGGTAAGAAGGCGCGTAAGCGGTGCTTGCATCATTCAGTGGCATTTTTGCAGTATAATTATACTGTCCAAACACATACAAATGGCCCGGGAATCTCACCTGTGCACTGGCGACAATCACCTGGTTTGGCACTCCGGTTAACTGGTTACCCGTACTTGTAAAGGAAAATCGATCAAGCGTAACTGATACGTTTACCTGCAGTCCCCTGATAAAATTTGCATTATTTTGGCGGATAACCCAATCGGTAAAATACAATTCAAACCCGGGTTGTTTTGTACCACCTGCATTAATATAATAGGTTGTGCCGTCAGCATTCTGTTGAGGATCGATGGCATTATTCAGACGATAATAAAAAACAGAAGCATCCAAAAACATACTTTCATCCGCATTACGCAACCTGAAACCCGTTTCATAATTCCAGCCATCCTCAGCCTGGAGACTGGTGTTAATGACCTTATCCGTTGGCCTAATCTCGGCGGTAGTAGGCGTTGAGTAACCACGACTTACTGATGCTCTCCAGATAAAGTTGTTTGTAATTTGATAAGATAATGCCAGCCTCGGCATCAACTGTGGTGTAAAATTCCGGTTCGTGAACGAGGTTTCAGCATTTGGAAATACATTCCTGAATTCATAATCATAATAGTTCAAACTTAGTGCAGCCTCAACATGCAGCCTCTTATAAATATCTGCCAGGTAGCGTGCGAAAATAAAGTGCTGGTTGGTGTGTATCTTATCTAAAGTTTGTGCAGTATCGCGCACGCCAGATGCATTACCATAGCTGTTTATATCGGAATTGGTTTGCTGCCATTCCAATCCAAGGTTCGCTTTCCAATTGATGACCATATCCGGCTTCCCGCTTAATTCAAAGTAAGTACGCAGGCCATAAGTGCTTTCATAACGCTGATTGTAAGTAGTAATAAATGGATTAGAAAAATCCACATAACTACCAAATATTGATGTTACATTTTTAAGCTTGTTACTTATTTGCCAATTATTTACAAAGCCACCTATCAGCATTTTCTGGTAAACAGCAGCCTTTTGCCGTATTGCACCGGGTAGAGTTTTTGTCGGCAATCGAGCTTGCTGCGGATTGGCCTGGAACTGCGACAAGGTTAATCCCCCGGGCGTTTCGTAACCGAGATCAGAATAAAAGCCGAGAAATTTAAGTTGATCAGCCTTTGAAAAGCTTACCTTATCTGAAGCTTGCACATAATTACGGTCCATGTAACTATGCTGCCGGTAGCCCCCATAAGTTTCATAAGCCTGGTTGATATTCAACTGGTTGTTACCTGATCTGTTTTGCAAACCTGTAGTCTCATGAAAAAGCCCATAAGAACCCCCATTCAATCCTGCCGTAAGGTAACTGCTATCATTATGACGGTCGACCGGACTGATCAATACCACTCCCCCCGAATTAGCACCAAATAAACTGCCATCGGGCCCCTTTAATACTTCAATCCCCTGCACACTATTTACATCAATTGCATTCAGATAAGTGTTGCCGCCTGCGTCTGTAAGGGGAATCTCGTCATAATAGATCTTCACATCACGCACACCGAAAGGCGACCGTAATAAACTGCCCCTGATGGACAACCGGTAACTACCCGGCGAACGTTCTTCCATACGCACACCCGGCACAGTATTCATGGATGAAACAAGCGAGTTCTCGGGTTGTAAGCTTAACTGGGCAGGGCTCAGCACAGCTACCGATGCTGGCACACTCAAAACAGGTTGTTCGATCAAGTATCCTTTTACCGTTACCGGTGTTAAATGCCGGGTTGTATCCCGCTTTAAAGTATCCGTATTTTTTTGTGCAAGACAAATAAGAGGGGCGGCAACGAACAAGCAAATTGGAATGTAAATTTTCATCATAGGCGTTAAAGGTTAACACAAAGATAACCTTTAAGGCCTATAAAATATTAATATGATCTTTTTACCAGAAATAATAGTTTAACCCGATTTGTTCGCACGTTGACGACATTTGGAAATATCCGCCTTGGGTAATCGCAACACCGCTGGTGTATTGAGCAAAAATACCCCAATTTTTATGAATTTGTACCCCCATCTTAAACAAGAAACTATTATCAGTTTTATTAAAAAAATAAGGATTATTCTCCTCGATGTCTGAAGCAGAGTTTGGCTGGCTCTGGGACCCCAGGTAAGCATTTGAGAAATTGTAAAAACTTAATTCCAGCCCCACATCCCCATATACTTTAAAGTTTTCGGCATTATAGAAATTGTACAACACTTGAGGGGTAATAGAAAATGCTGTTTTATCAAATGATGCCCTGAATGGGATATAGGGGGAAACCTTTGAATTATATAGCCAATTATATTTGCTTCGCGCAATACCAGCCTCAACCCTTAATTGCAGCTGACGAGTATTTGGGTTTGCAAAAAAATTGATCCCAAAAGAACCGGCAGCACCATAAGATGTTTGTGATCTGCCACCAGCATTATAATACGGACTGCCCGTTACAGTTGATGTATTAACTATATTAACACCTGCCCCTACAAACACATTAAATATAGACCCTTTAGAACCATTAGATTTTTTAAAATCCGCTTTTGAAATATCGTTGATCTTGCTCACTATCTCCAATACATCTTCTTTGCGATATGCAACGCGTTCAATATCTCTTTGCAGATCATCATTTAGCACCCCATACTGATTAGCCAGGGCAAATAGCTGCCGCATGTAGGTATTCTCGTTCACGGTTACACCACTCTGGCCTTTCACTTTGTCACCGCTATAATTATAATACAATCTGTACGCCAGCTCCTTTGGCGCATAAACTGGTCTCTCTCCAACAAAAAGACGTAATTTAAGTGCATCCGTATAGGAGTATAACGATAGGTTTTTACCCTTTTGCAATACTTGCAAAAAAACCGTTGCAATACGGGAACTGGTATCCCTCATATAACCCAAATGATCTTTATCAGTAATGTCCAGGCTGATAGGCCCCACATAACGCTGGTAAGAATCCAATCCGTTGATGTTAAAATAATTGATA
>DATHLW010000004.1:0-3242 GCA_035487675.1 Mucilaginibacter sp.
TTTCTATCTGCGACATTAATCCGGCCAGATCGGAAGTGTGCATCCTGACACTTATAGCACCATTATCCGGCGAGTACGCCAATGCCAAGGGAGATATTTTATCTTTAAGAGATTCAAAATGAAAATCCTTTACGACACCTACTACATGGAATGCCTGCAATCCGAATGAAAAGCGATAGACAGGTTTTTCGAGGGCGCCTTTCCAACCAAACTTTTCTACAAATGCCTGATTAACAATAAGGGCGGCAGTATCCGAGGCTAACTGTTTCGAAAAATTGCGCCCCTCTGTTAATTTCATACCCATGGTATTAATATAGTCCTCGTCAACTGACCAGAATTCTGACAATACATCTTTTTTGATATCGATGGTGCGATCTGGAAACAAACCTGTTTTGAGGCGGTCTTCACCCGTAGGCTGATAGGTTGACATAGTGGCATTAACCACGCCTGGTAATTGTTTAATCTCCTGCTTGAGTATTTTAGCCTGGTTACCAAGCACATTCGTATTCTTTACAACCAATACCTGTGTGCGATCAAACCCAAGGCTTTTATTATGGATATAATTCAACTGGTTATAGATAACCAGTGTAGCTATAATAAGGAAAATAGATATCGAAAACTGGAACACAACCAAAAAGCTGCGTAGAAAACTACCTTTAAAACCTGTGGCCAATTTGCCTTTTAGTACCTCGATAGGCTGGAATGCCGACAGGTAGAATGCCGGGTACGAACCAGCAAGCAAGCCAATCACAATGACAATGACCACTGAGGAAGGCAACAACCAGGTTAGTGAATGTTCGGTAAAAGCTAATTCCTTATCCGACATTTGGTTGAATAACGGCAGCAAAAGTATTACCAGCACTATTGCAATAATGGTAGATACCAGAGTTACCAGCATTGATTCCGTTAAAAATTGGGCTATCAAATATTTACGTGCCGATCCTAATACTTTGCGTACACCTACCTCTTTGGCCCGGTTGGAGGAGCGAGCGGTCGACAGGTTCATAAAGTTGACACAGGCTATCAATAGTATAATAACAGCAATAAAAGAAAATAAATACACGTATTGTATATTACCGCCTTTGCCCAATTCATATTCACTCCCTGAACGCAGATGTATATCAAGCAAGGGCGTTAAAACTGTTCTGAAATAGTTTCCGCTCGTGGTCCATGTTTTGGGCGGTGCTATAGAATTTTTTATTTCGAGATCGCGGATACGGGATTCCAGGTTTTTAATATTTGTGCCCGGCTTTAACAACACATAATTGTGCACTCCGCTATAACCCCATCCACGCCAATGACTTTCCGGCAGAGTAGAGAACGATAAAAAGAAATCATAGTTAAAATGGGATTGTAACGGTATATCTTTTATTACAGCGGTTATTTTATAAAGGCTGGTATCGTTAATCGTGAGCATTTGCCCCACAACATCTGTTTTATTAAAATATTTTTTGGCAGTGCTTTCTGTGATCACGGCTGAATGCGGTTCATCTAATGATCTGGCTACATTGCCACTTACTACAGGCAGTGTGAATACATCAAACAGGCTTGATTCGGTGAAAACAACCTTCTTTTCCTGGATATTTCCACTTCCCTTCCTGATCGAAAATTTTGAAGGTGAAACGGCTAAGCCGTCTTTATCTATCAGTCTCGCTGTCTTTTCAATTTCCGGAAAATTGTCTTTTAAAGCATCTTCTAAAGGACCTTCAGAAGTCGCATATGATCCGGCGTGCCCGTTTAAACTTGCCTGCAGTGTGATCCGGTAAATCCTGTCGGCTTTGGCGTTGTATTTATCATAGCTCAATTCATCTACTACATAAAATACAATTAGTAAGCAGGTCGCAAGGCCCACTGATAGACCGAGCACATTAATTGCCGTAAATCCTACATTCTTTACAAGGCTGCGGTAAGCTGTTTTGATGTAATTTCTGATCATTGTGTTGTACGTTTTAAGTAGTACGTAATACGTTATATTAAACCGGGTTCAAACTAATCACTGATCTCTAATCTCTGATCACTCAGACCGCAAACTATTTACCGGGTTAGCTATAGCCGCTTTAATGGCCTGGAAACTTACCGTCGCTAAAGCAATAATGGCTACAAATACAGCAGCAAACAGGAATATCCAGGCATTCATACTGATGCGGTAAGGATAATTTTCCAGCCACTTATGCATGGCCCATATTGCAGCCGGGATGGAAATTATGGCTGACAGTAAAACCAATATTAAAAAGTCAAACGAAAGCTTCCGCACAATCCCTTCGACACTTGCCCCTAACACTTTTCTGATACCAATCTCCTTCTTGCGACGTTCAGCAGATAAGGTAGCTAAACCAAAGAGGCCGATACATGAAATGAAAATTGTAAGCATCGCACCGAATGTCACGATCTGCTTCCATTTCGCTTCCTTATCGTATTGCTCGGCTACCTCGGCATCCTTAAACTTATATTGATAAGGCAAAAATGGGAACACCGCTTTAAATTCTTTTTGTATACGGTTTAATGATTCAGCTTTATTTTTATCACCGATCTTCACGAAGATATTTCCCCAGGGGTAATCCGGTTTCATCGTATATAAAATCGGAGACATTTTTTCGGTGAGCGACAGGAAATGGTAATCTTTCACAACCCCAACAACCGTATATTTTTTCTTGTTATAGAAGAAATCTACGATCTCACCAATCGGTTTTTTCCAACCGGCTTGTTTCACGAACTCCTCGTTTACCAATATCGAATTCGCGCTGTCTGACACCATTGCCTTTGAGAAATTCCGGCCTTTTACCATCGGTACCTGGAACAACGGCAAATAATCTTCGTCGATATGTTTCATGTCGAATTGCGATTGTTGTCCATTGTTAATATGTGCTATAGTTCCCCAGCGTCCGCCCTGGTCGGCCGTTACGCCAAGAATAAATGGATCCTTTAACAATTCATTTTTGAATACAGGCAATTTGCTCTTATCCAGTCCGAAACCTGTAATGGATACCACATTCTTATCGTTATAGCCCAGATCGAAATTCATCAGATAATTGAACTGGGAATAAATAGTAATGGTGGATATGATCAGGAATGTAGCCAAAGTGAATTGTAATATCACCAATCCTTTAGATAAGTAATTCTTGCCAACATATTGTGTCCGATTATAAAGCGACTGTACAGGATTGAAACCTGAGAGTACCAATGCCGGATAGAAGCCTGCCAATAAACCCGTTAGCAAGAATATAGCGATATACCCCGCGATT
>DATHLW010000005.1:0-3747 GCA_035487675.1 Mucilaginibacter sp.
CCAATATGATATTGGCCGGGGCTATCCCAGCTACCTTATTGGCTATCCTGTTTGATTTTTTGCTATCGCGATTACAACACTTTAACCTCAAAAAGGTAAAAACTGCCGCTGGAACTTTACCGGTGCTACTTATTCTGCTGGCATCCTTTTATTTTATCCCCTCAGCTTATGGAGGGAAACTCACAGCCGGGTTTACCCCCGAATTTATGGGTCGGCAAGACGGCAACCTGGGGCTACAAAGTAAGTACGGACTGAAGATACATACCATTGTGATCAGTGATGCGGTGATGTACAAAGCCGCGTTCGAAAAGCAATTGGATGTGATTAGCGGCTACTCAACCGATGGGCGATTAAAAGCTTACAATCTGATTGTATTAAAAGACGATAAAGGTATTTTCCCGCCTTATTATGCTGCGCCCATTGTTAGAGAAGATGCGTTGAAAAGGTTTCCCGAACTCGAAAAAGTTCTTAATTTGTTATCAGGTAAGATCACCGATTCTATAATGACCGATCTGAACTATCGTACCGATTATTTGCATCAAAGTCCTGAAAAAGTAGCTGAAGATTTTTTGAGGTCAAAAGATCTATTAAGGCCTTCAAGAAATGGCAATTCAGGAATTGTGCGTATCGGCTCAAAAATTTTTGGTGAGCAATACATCCTGGCCAGTATGTACACGATGCTGATTAAAGGTTATACGGATTATGATGTATCGACAAAAACAGGGCTGGGTGGTACCAAAATATGTTTTGACGCTCTGAATAATAACCAGATAGATCTTTATCCCGAATATACTGGTACCGGGTTACTGGCTATCCTGCAACCATCATCAAAAACAGTGGATTCTTTAACTACCGATAAGAATAAAACTTATGATTATGTAAACCGGGGCTTTGAATCAAAATATAGTATCAAATGGCTAAAACCAATAGGCTTCAATAATGCGTATGCATTAATGATGCGCGAAAAACAAGCCAAACAACTAAAAATTAAAACAATTTCAGACCTGAAAAGGTATTTGGAAAGCAAGTAATTATGAACCTCGCAGACTCTTATAAAAAAGTTAGAAAACGGACCGAGCAAATTTGCGCCCCTTTGCAAATTGAAGATTATGTGGTTCAGCCCATCGCAGATGTGAGTCCGCCTAAATGGCATTTGGGGCACACCTCCTGGTTCTTCGAGACATTTATCCTGAAGCTCTATTTTATGGGCTACCAGGAGTTCGATCCTCAATACAATTTCGTTTTTAACAGCTATTATGAAACTGTTGGCACAAGAGTGATCCGTACAGACCGTGGCAACCTGAGCAGGCCTACCGTAGCTGATATTTATAAATATCGTGAATACGTAGATGAAGCAATGGATAAATTCCTGTGCCAGGAACCGTCTGCCGATGTAAAAGAGCTATTGATACTTGGTTTAAACCACGAAGAGCAGCACCAGGAACTTTTGTATACAGACATCAAGTACATTTTGGGGCATAACCCGTTGTTCCCGGCTTATTCTAAAGAGTATTTATCGCCAAAATCTGATGAGCCAAACAACTCAACATTCATAAAGGTGAATGAAGGCATTTATGAGATCGGTTTTCATGGCGATGGCTTTTGTTTTGATAATGAATTGGGACGACATAAAGTTTATTTAAACGATTTTGAAATAAGCCCGGTGCTGGTTACTAATAAGGAATATCTTGAATTTATAAACGACGGCGGTTACCAGAATTTCAGGCACTGGCATGCAGAAGGCTGGGATTGGGTGAATAAAAACCATATCGTTGCACCATTATACTGGCATAATATCAATGAGGAGTGGTATAACTATAACTATCACGGCTTGCAGCCACTTAATCCAAAAGATACACTAACACATATCAGCTACTTCGAAGCGTCGGCTTATGCAGCATGGAAAGGGTTACGGTTACCCACCGAATTTGAATGGGAAGCTGCTGCTGCCAAATTCAACTGGGGCTATCGATGGGAATGGACAGAAAGCGCCTATCTGCCTTATCCGGGTTTTGTAAAGGCCCCGGGAGCTATAGGTGAATACAATGGCAAATTTATGGTGAGTCAACAGGTTTTGAGGGGGGCATCGGAGGTTACTTCGCCGGGTCATAGCCGCGTCACATATCGCAATTTCTTTCAAACACATTTACAATGGCAATTTACTGGCATACGTCTTGCTGAATAAAAAAATATAAAACCTAAAAACATGTCGATCTATCAGTTGCAATCAATTTTAAATGAAACGGTTAATCTTAAAACTGATCAGTTTTTTGATGACGTCATCACTGGTTTAAGATCAAACCCGAAGCGCTTAAACTCAAAATATTTTTATGACGCCAATGGCGATAAGCTTTTCCAGGATTTGATGAATTGTGAAGAATATTACCCAACCAGTTGTGAGCTGGAAATATTTTCGACCAAAACTGCGGAAATATGTAAAGCCATAATGGCAGATGGCAGCCACTTCGACCTGATAGAATTAGGCGCAGGCGACGCTACGAAATCGTCTTACCTGCTAAAACATCTTTTAGAACAAAAAGCAGATTTCACTTATATGCCAATCGACATCTCGGATAACGTGATCTCGTACCTGAATATAACTCTGCCCGTTACCCTCCCCGGCATTAGGATTAATGGCCTTAACGGTGAATATTTTGATATGCTGAAGCAAGCCGCCACAACATCCGACAGAAGAAAAGTGATATTGTTTTTAGGCTCAAACATTGGCAACATGCCCGTAGCAGATGCGATCAGTTTTTCTAAAGAATTGCGTAAGCACCTGAACAAAGGCGACATGGCCCTGATCGGATTTGACCTGAAAAAGAACCCCGCTACTGTATTGGCTGCATACAATGATAAGGGCGGGATCACTAAACGCTTTAACCTTAATTTACTGGAAAGAATAAACCGGGAGTTGGGTGGAAATTTTGATCTGGCTAAATTCGAACATTATCCTACCTATGATCCGGAAACCGGGTCATGTAAAAGCTATCTGATCAGTCAGGCCGACCAAATAGTTACTATCGGCAATAAGCATATCCATTTCCAAAAGGATGAATATATCTTTATGGAAATATCTCAGAAGTTTACCACATTGCAAACCGGTCAAATGGCCGAAAAATCAGGTTTTAAACCAATAGAGCTATTTTTCGACAGCAAAAACTGGTTTTTGGATGCCATATGGGTAGCTGAGTAATCTTAAAAATAACGAACACCGAATAACCAATATCGAATGATGAATTTCTCTTAACGCTAATTTCATCATTCGATATTCAATTTACAGCACCTTCGGGTTCAACTCCGAGTCGATCAGCTCCCCAATAGGTTTCCCCATCAGCCATTTTGCATGATCGTTTCTCTGCCACTGATGCTTTGGCTGTGATACCCTTGCCCCATCCGCAACATAAATAATGGTCATTACCTCGCGCATCTTATCCGAATTATTTCCCGGCGCATTATGAATGGTAAATCCTCGATGAAAAGTAGCATCGCCGGCTTTCATAGTTGTTGCCCTACTTATAGGGAAATTTCCCTTCCGAACATAGTCATCGAACGCCGATTCAGATTCATCAGATATCTCGAAGTCGAAGATCGCCCCTTTTTTGAACGAGCCTGAAGCAAATGTCAGCATACCCATATCCACATCAATATCAATCAAAGGCATCCAAAGGGTGATGGTGTTATTGGTATCAATGGGCCAGTAGTACTGGTCCTGGTGCCATGGTGTCGGGCCTCCGCCCGCTTCTT
>DATHLW010000006.1:0-12599 GCA_035487675.1 Mucilaginibacter sp.
TCGCTTACCGTTTCTTTGTCGGGCCACCTGGTAGCCTGGATACGCCGGTGCAGATCATCGAGTGCTGCCTGCGAAACGTGTACATGGAAGGGGCGGATGGCCTCTGACGATTTTGATTTGCCGGCATGACTTTGAGCGGAAACGGTGCCGCCAAACAGGGTAAGAGCCCCGGCAATGCCAGCTGTAATTATACCGGTAAGGATGTTTCTGTTTTTTTTCATTGTTTTATTTTTAAAATGGATTGTAGACTTTTTATGATTTGATTTCATGTTTATCCAATAAATGACCGATCGGTCATTTATTGGATAAAAAAAATTATATGCTGTTTTCTTCGATTTCTTTTTTTATCAAATTTATTATGATGTACATCTGCTCTTTATTCCCTGATACGCGCGAGATCAATATGCCTCCCTCAATCATCGCGAACATTTTTATACCAAATTCTTTTGCACTCCAGCTATTTTTAAACTCACCATCAATAATCCCTTGCTCAATAATTCCTGCAAGCATTTGCGGAGTAGCCTGCAACGTCTTGTCCACTTTTTGTTTGATAATGGGGTTGGTGTCGTCAGCTTCCGTACCAAAATTTAGCATAGGACAACCTCCCTCCATGGGGGGATTAAACGGATCGCTATAAAGATCAGCAAATGCGAAGAGTTTGCCTTTAGCTGTTTTATGTTTGTTCATAGCAGCTATAGTTTTCTCAGCCAACTTATCCAGGTTATAGTCAACTACTGCGTACGATAATTCATTTTTGCTATCAAAGTGCACATACAAACTGCCTTTGGCCAGTTTTGTAGCTTCCATAATATCGCTCATTGCCGTTCCGGCCACACCTTTTGTGTTAAAGATGGGTGCCGATTTTTCAATGATAAATTGTTTGGTTCTTTCTGCCTTTGTCATCTTCTTTCTGAATAACGGCACAAATATAAATGACCTTTCGGTCATTTATCAAATTTATTAAGAGATATTTTCATGAAATGCAGCATCTTTACAAGGTGGTGACAATCAGTACTAAACAGCCGCTATAAGTTAACTTTTAGCAGCGGCAACCGCGCCCCATAACGAGCCGGGATTGGCGTAGTTTGGATATTTACTGAACATTTTCAAATAGAAATCAGCAGCAGTGATAGTCTCCTCGTTTAATTTTTCAAAGTCCAGCAAATATTGCTTCGTTACTCCGATGTCTTCCGGATGATCGAACTTATCAGGCTGTTTATGTCCAGACACGACATAATTAGGTTTTAGTGAAGCGAGTCTGTCAAGTGCCTTCACCCATTCTTTGCGTGTGACGCTGGTCGTTTCGCTTAAATAGGCGTGAATGCCGTTATAAACTACATCGCCCGCAACAATTAAACCTATAGAAGGTACCCAAATGCTGGTAGAATTATGGGTATCAGTAAAGCCGTCTTCGATGATCTCTAACCGATGGCCCTCCAGTTCAAAGCTATCTCCCTCCAATGCCTCTGGTGCAACCAATTCATCCACGATCTGGCCGGGAAAACGAGGCCTCCAAAAGGCGTTAACCGCTTCGGGGTCGATGTGTGCTACCATATCTGCTGCTGAACTGGCTGCAGTAATTGCTTTAGCTCCGGGGAAATGATCAAGCATCAGTTTTAAGCCAAAAAAATGGTCGCCATGCGGATGGGTAATGTAGATATATTTTAAATTTTTGCCAGATGCATCAATAAAGTCGATCAGCTGTTTCGATTGGTCGATGGTAAGAAAACAGTCTATCAGAACTGCATCATGTTCTCCATAAATTAGCGTAGCGCTATTAGCTACCCATTTCAACTCATCGGGCGTTGCAGGCATGTTTGGGTCGCGGGTTAAGCCAGGGCGAACTACAGTAAATACTTTATATTGTAGTTCAGATAGTTTCTTATGATTTTTCATAATTAAGTTGATTTAATATTTATTGAATTAGTTGTTTAAATGCTGATCGAACCATACAAGAGCCGCACCGGCCGCTTGATCAAATTGTTTGAGGTATGGATCGAAATGCCCTCCATTAATTAACTTGAGTTGTTTAGGTTGTAAAGCCCGCTCATAGGCAGCAAGTTCAACATCGGTGAGCGTAACCCGGTCTTCATCGGCAACAATCATTAACAATGGTGTAGGCGAAATAAGGGATATAAATGTGCCCGGCTCGTACATCCGGGACCAGTAAGTTGATCTGACGGTTACTTTATTTTCCCATTTATGCTGAGGTATGGGCTGCAAATAAAAGTCTATTACCTCAGGCCCATAATAAGCAGCCCGCTGGCTTTTATCTTCCGCTACAACGAACATGTAATTGATGGGATCTCCTTTAAACCATGAACGCTCATCATCGGCCAGGAAGGCTTCCAGGGCCGGCAGCAAATCGGGAGAGGTACGGCGTTTTCCTTGTTCTATCCCGCTGATGATGGGGACTTGTGACACTACTGCTTTTAATCTCCGGTCAGTAGCCGCCAAAACGAGGGCGTGCCCCCCCGCGTAACTCGTTCCCCAAATACCAATGCGGTTAGCATCTACCTGGGGCAGTGTTTCCAGGTAAGATACTGCTCTGCGCCAGTCTGCTACCTGTTGCCACGGGTTTACATCTTGCCTTGGCCAGCCACCGCTATCGCCAAAGCCGCGGTGATCATGAACTAAAACCACAAAGCCCGCACTTGCGAAAAGTTCTGCGAATTGCTGCAAACCGTGGTATTTGCTGCCTGCATAGCCATGGGCCATAGTTATTGCAGGTAAAGGCGATGACGCATCTGGTAAAAAAAGCCAGGCACCCAGTTCTATTCCTTCTTCCGCCGGAATTTGAACATTTGTTTGTTTAAAGATGTACTGTTTCATTGTTTTACTTATTAGTAAGTAAGTTGTATAGGCAAATTTTTTTATATGCCTGTAAGTCCTTGCTCAATTTGGTCAAAAACATTGTTTTGCAATACCCGGTCCAATAATAAAGAGGCAATAAGTGCCGACTGGATCAAGTAAGCTTTTGCTTCCGGAGTTTCCTTAAAAGAGAACTCTCCCGCCTCTTTACCCTCTGTCAAAATAGTGGTCAATTCGTTCAGAGAGTCAGATGCCAGTTTTTTAAGTTCACGTTGCATATCTTCGGATAAACCACCCGACACCGAAGAAAAGGCACCTATAAGGCAAATATCCTGGTGTTTCTGTTTTTGCCTATAATTATCTATAAAAAGATCTAGCTGCTCCCGCCAGGTCAGGTGCTTACGGGTGGGGGTTATCTGGCGGAATGATGCGACGGCACGACTGATCACTTCCAGTCCCAGGTCGGCTTTGGATGGAAAATAGTAATGGACCGCTGCATTTTTTATGTTCAGGGCCTTAGAAATATCTGCATAGCTAAAGCCATTGAAGCCACGTTCTCTTACCAGTTTGTCTGCCAGGTTAACAATTTCTTCGCGTGTATCATTCATGCCACAAATATAAATACTATTTACTTATTAGTAAGTAAGCATTGACGTCATTTTTATGTCACGTTTGTATTCTCAGTCCAACCTGGTCAGGTACTTTCGCCTTACTGTAAATGTTTTTGAGCGACTACCCTCAACAAAAAGCCCTCAGAGATTAATCTGAGGGCCTTCTGATGCTTATGTTCTGCATTATCCCGGCAACGACCAGGTTTATTTAATTGGCAATTGCCTTATACAAATGCAGCCTTGTTTTTAATGACATAGTCTACCATCGTCATCGGCTTTTGACCGGTAAGTTCTTCTACAAGGTTGTTCATACCTGCTGCGCGTCCCTCCTTCAAATCCTGTCCAAGAGCAGTCACATGCTGAGTGAAATAAGACATCTTTACAAGGAGGTGACAATCAACTATTTAAAGCAGTGCTTTGAGCGTTCACACTTAAACAGGCGGAGGGATCAAAACTGCATTTTGTTTTCTGCAAAATCGCATAATCCGCCTAATACTTCACTCAATTCTTCACCTTTATCGGTTAGGGTATATTCCGTTCTGGGTGGGTTACCCGGCATATAGCTTTTATAGATCAGTTCATGTTGCTCAAGGTGCTTTAACCGATCGGCAAGGATATGATCACTGATGTGTTCCAGGTCCTCTTTTAAACTGGTAAAGCGGTTGTTTCCTTCTTCGATGCTAAACAGTACTTCGGTCATCCATCGCTTGCTCAGCAAATAGATCAATTCGTTGAGTGCACATTTTTCTTCGAGGAATGATTGATTGTAAAAATTTGTAGAACTAAGCTTTCTCTCTCCCATGGCTAACTTTTAAATGAGTGGCTAACTACTTGGTGAGTTATTGATACAAAAGGCAGTTTGTTGTTCCTTTGTCCTCATCACTACAAGATATCAGCGCGTAATGGCACAAAAATATCCTATAGGGATTAACTAACAAAAAATGTATTTATAATATTACAAACTATGAAATACCGAAAATTGGGAAACACAGACTTACAGCTGTCAGAAGTGACTTTTGGCGCATGGGCAGCCGGAGGCTGGATGTGGGGAGGCACAGAACGAAAAGACGCTATTGAAGCGATCCGTGTTTCTTTTTTACTGGGCGTTACATCAATTGATACCGCGCCTATTTACGGCCAGGGAACAAGCGAGGAAATTGTTGGCGAGGCTATGAGAGGCATATCGCGCGACCGTTTTCAGATACTGACCAAATATGGCATGCGCTGGGATTTGAAAAAAGGAGATTTTGCTTTCAGCAGTAAAAATAATGGCGGAAGTGATATTGATATCTATAAATATGCAGGTAAGGAAAGTATAATCAAGGAATGTGAGGACAGTTTGAGAAGACTGGGTACAGATTATATTGATCTTTACCAAATTCATTGGCCCGACTCTACAACACCTATAGAAGAAAGTATGGAAGCCGTTTCCCGGCTTATTGAACAGGGAAAAGTATTACATGCCGGAGTTTGCAATTATAATGCAAGCCAGATGGCGGAAGCCGAAAAGTATATCAAGCTGGTTTCCGACCAGGTTCCTTACAGTATGGTAAAACGGGATATCGAGACCGAGCTTATCCCTTATTGTATTGAAAATAATAAATCTATATTGGCTTACAGCCCGCTGGAGCGCGGTCTTTTAACCGGCAAGATGCTGCCCGGATACAAATTTTCTGATGGTGACCATCGTAAAAATGTATCATTTTTTAAAGACGAGAATTTAAAACAAACCAATGAATTTTTAAATCTCATAAAGCCTATTGCGGACGAAAAGGGCATAACACTCGGACAATTGGTTATCCTTTGGACACTGGCACAACCGGGAATCACCATTACACTGGTTGGTGCACGGAATGCTCAGCAAGCTGTTGAAAACGCTAAAGCCATTGACAGCAGTTTAAGTAAAGAGGAAACGGAACTGATTTCGGAGCATCTCGCCGCCCTTGAACTGGCCCTTTAAATGTTTGGAATGACTGCAATTCCAGATATATTACCGCAGATCATGGCAATCCCGTGATTGCCGAATATAATCAATTGGGAGGCTGTTGAAATTAATTATTTAGTGGCACTTAAAGGCCATTCTTAAAAACTCATTAAAGAACATATTGTGCAAAATCCGCAAGACCCGCTGTGTATTCGCCGGATTTTTAATAAATAATGGGGGTGTCTGATCATTCTTAGTCTTTTGGGCAAGCAGGTTAAAAATGGGATCCCCCCTATTTGGATGTTAATGCATCTGATTTTGCCCCGATCAAATTAATGTGCTTCGGCATGAAACTAATTAACAAAATAATAAAAATTCATGAAAAAGAGACTTACTTTATTTGTGGTCCTTCTGCTAACCAGCTGTGTCTTTGCCTTTGCACAAACAACTGCCGTTAGAGGGGTTGTCAAGGATAACCAGGGAGCACTGCCAGGCGTAACCGTTCAGGTAAAGGGTACAACAGACGCTGTAGCAACAGATGTTAATGGAAAATACACGATTAATGCCGGGGATACGGCAACCTTAGTATTTTCATTTGTCGGATATAATATCCAGCAACAACCTGTTAATCACCGTTCAGAGATCAACGTAACATTAATAGCCGATAGTAAACAACTAAATGAGGTGGTCGTTGTTGGCTACGGCACACAAAAGAAGAGGGATATCACCTCCGCCATTTCAACGGTTAGTACTAAGGACGTAAGTTCAAGGCCAATTGTTAATGCATCAGAAGTGCTGGATGGCAAAGCTGCGGGTGTACAGGTATTTAACGCATCGGGTGCACCTGGAAATGGGAACTTTAGCGTCAGGATACGCGGGGCATCATCACCCAATGGCTCTGAACCGCTTTATGTAGTTGACGGTGTTGTTGTAAATAATACCCAGGGTATAGATCCCAATAACATTGAATCTGTCAGCATCCTCAAAGATGCATCAGCCGCCGGAATTTACGGTTCGTTAGGTGCCACAAACGGCGTTGTATTAATTACTACCAAACAAGGTGTTAAGGGGCAGACGAAAGTGGATATAAACATGTATGCCGGCAAACAGCAAATAATTAAAAAATTAGATATGCTCAACGCCGATCAGTACAAAAGTCTCATGACTGATGAATATGCAAATGCCAACCTGCCGCCGCCATCATATCCGGCTAATTTCACCGCCAATAACAACTGGCAAAACCTGACTTATCGTACCGCTAACCAAAGCGGGGTAAATGTAGGTTTATCCGGGGGTACTGATAAAGGTACTTTTTACCTTGGATTAGGCGACCTATCACAGGACGGGATTGTTTACGGAACAAATTATAAACGTTACTCCGTTAACTTAAGCCTGGAGCAAAAAATGAAAAGCTGGCTATCTGTCGGAACCAACATTGCGTATAACAGAGAGGATGGACGGACGGTAAATACTAACAGCTCAGCCAATCATGGCGGTACTATACTTGCAGCTTTATCTACCCCTCCAATTGTTCCTATATTCAATGCTGACGGCATGTATCAGTCCAACTCTGATAATACGACTAATCCGTTAGATGATATTTATAGCAATGAAAACCATTACGTTGCAAATAACTTATTAGGTAATGTACATGCCGAGATCACCTTACCTTTTAATATTAAATTCCGTTCGCAACTGGGCATCTCATTAAATAACTACAATAATGATGCGTTCACCAATCCGCTAACCAACCAGGGCGCAAGCCAGGTTAATGGCTATGGCAGCAATAACAATAATGAGACCTTCCGGTATACATGGGATAATACTTTAACTTATTCAACTGTAATTAATAAAGTTCATAGTATTACTGCGGTAATTGGTACCTCAGCTATTGAGGAAAAATATACAAGCGATTATTTATATGGTACAGGTTTCCCGGCAGGGGTAACTACATTGAATGCAGCAAGTGCGAATAAACAAATATCCACTTACAAAACCGACTGGACGACCAACTCATACTTTGGCCGCGTCAATTACAGTTATAATGACAAATACCTGTTGACCGCATCATTAAGAGCCGATGGATCATCAAGGGCCGGTATTAACAACCAATGGGGATACTTCCCGGCGGTTTCAGGAGCATGGCGCGTTTCGAATGAGGATTTCCTGAAAACCAATAATGTGATCAGCGACCTGAAACTTAGAGCAGGATATGGTGAAGTGGGTAATTTACCACAAACATTGTATAACAGTTATAGTACATTAAATCCGGCGGCTTATTTATTTGGCGGCAACAGCGCATCAGGCTATAATCCTACTAATCCTGCCGGTAATCCTAATTTAAAATGGGAAAGTACAAGAGGTTTAAATATTGGCTTTGACCTCTCTGTTTTGCATGACAGATTATCGTTAAGTGCTGATTATTACGATAAAAAAACCACCAATTTTATTTTTCCGGTAACTATTTCAACGGCCGAGGGTGGTGCCGCAAATGTTGAGAATGAAAATTTACCTGGTCATATCGATAACAAGGGTATTGAATTTTCATTGACAGGCAGAATAATCTCAAAGTCCAACTTTTCATGGACAGCTTCATTGAACGCATCATTCAATAAGAATATAGTGAGCGGCATGCCGCAAATAGTGGATGCTAATGGCAATAAAGTTGATCAAACTTTCCCTTTCGGCGGAATTGCTTTTGGTGGAAATGGCAATGCTACAAACCTGGCAATTGTTAAAAACGGCCTTCCTTTAGGTGCATTTTATGGTTACCAGTATGCCGGTGTAAATCCTGCTGATGGTAATGCCATTTACAAAAAGGCAGGCGGTGGTACTACCGAAACCCCAACATCAAATGATGAAACTTATTTAGGCAGCGGCTTGCCAAAAGCGGTATATGGTTTTGCAAATACTATTAACTACAAAAATTTCAGTTTAGACATTTTGATTGATGCCGTTACCGGCAATAAAGTATATGATGCTACAAGGGTTGAAACTGAAGGCATGTACACGATAGGGAATGCCAGTACAGCAGTATTGGCCCGATGGACAAAACCGGGGGATATCACTAATGTTCCTGCAGCAGTACTTGACGGTGTAAACAGTGCTGGTTTTTCAACCATCCCTCCGTCATCCCGCTTTATTGAGAATGGTGATTTTGTAAGGCTTAAATCTTTATCATTAAGCTACATGATCAAAAATAGCATGCTCGATAAGCAAGGGATAAAAATACGCATATATGCAACGGCTCAAAACCTACTTACAATAACCAAATACAAAGGCTACTATCCTGAAGTAAATGCATTTAGCGGCAGCTCACAAAACGGAGGTACTCTTGGCACGCCAAGCTCAACAGCTATAGGTATCGATTATGGTACATACCCGCAGACAAAAATTTATACCGCAGGTTTAAATGTATCATTTTAAACTATCCTAAATTTTAAGAAAATGAATAACTATCATAAAATATTGACTACTGCATTATGTGCCACAATTGGCCTGATGTCAGCCTGTACCAAAGACTTTTTAAATAAACAACCTATATCCCAGGGCACTGCAGGCAACTACTATAAAACAGCAAGTGATGCGGAAGGCGGTTTAACTGGAGCCTATCAGCAAGCATTTTTGAATGATCAATACTGGGTTTGGGATTATACAACAAACGGTGATGCCCGTGCAGATAATTGTTATGCAGGTGGAAATAACCCGGATAACAATGGCATAGATCAATTCACTCTGACCCCGTTTAACGGAAATATAACCCGCGACTGGCAGGGTTTATACCAGGATATTTATGCGGCAAATATTATTTTAGATTATGTGCCTAAAATCCCTGCAGCTCAGTTTACAAACACCAGGCAACAACAAATTCTTGGTGAAGCTAAATTTATAAGGGCGCTATCCTATTTTCAGTTGGTTACAACCTACGGCGATGTCCCGTTAGTTTTAACAACTATAAATACACCTTCTAAACCAGCAAGAACAGCAGCAACTGCGGTGTATGCTCAAATAAAACAGGATCTGCTGGATGGAGAGGCTGTATTGCCGGTTTCTTTTGCCAATGTGGGCCATGCTACAAAGGGCGCCGTACAAGCTTTATTAGCTAAAGTATATGCCCAGGAGGGTAAATATCAGCAATGTTTGGACTATTGTAATAAAGTAACAAATAACGGACAATATTCATTGGTACCAAACTTCAGTACCTTATTTGATGGAACTAAAAACACTACTGAATCGATATTTGAAATACAGCATTCACCAGCAAGTGGTTTCACAACGTATAATGTATCATTGTATCTGCCTGCTGTTTTTGGCACCTATTCTTTCCAAAAGTTTAATATCCCAACCAATGACCTGGTTAACCTTTATAAAGCACAGAACGATACTATTCGTTTAAAATCATCTGTTTATATTGGTAATGTATTGTCTAATGGTACTGTAGCAGGCGACCCTGTTCCGCCGCCATACACCAACGCTTCACCTACTGTTCCGTTCCTGTACAAATGGAAAACTAATATATCGCAATTTGGTGGTGGTACCGATAATACCATACTATTACGCCTGGCTGACATCATACTGTTAAAAGCCGAAGCTTTAAACCAATTAGGGTCAACAGCACAGGCAATTCCCCTGGTAAACCAGATCAGGGCAAGAGTTAAACTTCCTGCTATAACGGCAACTTCTCAAACTGATGTTGCGCTTGCTATATTGAATGAGCGAAGAATGGAACTAGCTTTTGAAGGTAATCGCTGGAATGACCTTTTGAGATATGGCAAACAATACACCATTACGCTGATGAAGAGCCAGGTTGATCCCTTCGGGAAACCATTAAACTATAATGTAACCCAAAACGGCTTGTTGTTCCCGGTTCCATTCAATGAAATACAATTAGATGGTAATCTTACTCAAAACCCCGGTTATTAATTTATTTAAGAAGCCGCAACATTCAGTTGCGGCTTCTTAAATAACTGTATAATCCTATCTTAGATTAACACTTTCATAATAAAATCAAAAATGTATAACTGTAAGCGTTTTGTTATTGGTTTATTTATCGCAATAAGTTTGCAAGCATTTCATGCTAACGGTCAAAAAATTGACCAGGCGGCAACCAAACCCCAGCTATGGCTTACCGACCCTGATCAGGGTGTATTGTTTCAGCAGCAGGATCAAAATTTTAATCAGTTAAATACGCTTAAAAGCATTCCAACAATTATTATCGACAAATCAAAAACTTATCAGCAAATGGATGGTTTTGGATTTGCTTTAACCGGTGGCAGTGCTCAGCTTATTCATAAAATGAGCCCCGATAAGCAAGCCGCTTTATTAAAAGAGCTATTCGGTACTGGTAAAAATAATATTGGCGTAAGTTATTTAAGAATAAGCATAGGTTCATCTGATTTGGACGATCACGTTTTTTCATATGACGATCTTCCTGGCGGCCAAACCGACGCTGAACTTAAAAAATTCAGTTTGGTGCCAGATCAAAATGCTTTAATACCTGTATTGAAAAAAATATTGGTCATAAACCCTCACATTAAGATTCTGGGATCTCCATGGAGCCCGCCAGCCTGGATGAAAACTAATGACAGTACAAAAGGAGGACATTTAAAGACCGAATACTACCACACCTACTCGCAGTACTTAATAAAATACATAAAGGGAATGGCCGCCTATGGCATTCCTATTGATGCCATAACGATTCAGAATGAGCCTTTGAATCCTAAAAACAATCCGAGCATGGTTATGGAGGCTTCTGAACAAGGCGATTTTATTAAAAACAACCTGGGGCCTGAATTTAAAGCGGAAAAGATCAAGACTAAGATCATACTTTATGATCACAACGCTGACAGGCCTGATTATCCAATAACGATCCTTAATGACCCCAATGCCAGCCAATACGTAGACGGTTCAGCATTCCATTTATACGGCGGCAAAATAGAGGCATTATCAGAAGTTCATAATGCTCATCCTGATAAAAACCTGTATTTTACAGAAGAGTGGGTTGGTGCACCGGGTAGTTTGGGAAAAGATATGCACTTTCATATAAGAGATCTGATTATTGGCGCTCCAAGAAATTGGTGCCGCAATGTAATTGAATGGAACCTGGCAGCAGATCCTAACCAGGAACCTCATACTCCTGGTGGCTGTACCGAGTGCCTGGGAGCTATGACCATAAATGGCGATAACGTGAACAGAAATTCAGCGTACTACATCATTGCACACGCTTCAAAATTTGTGAGGCCGGGTTCTCACCGTATCGAATCAAATTATATAAAAGAATTGCCAAACGTTGCCTTTTTAACACCAACTGGAAAAACTGTTCTCATTGTATTTAATGATTCTGACAGTACACAAACTTTTAATATCAAATTGAATAATAAGCAGATTTCTTCTGTTTTAAACTCCGGCGCCACAGGTACTTTTGTGTTTTGACCAATAGATTGTAACAAAATCTTACAAAGAGCTTATTGTGCTTAGGTACATAAGGAAGGATCAATTTGGGATTGATCTGGTTTATTGATGTTGTCAATTTATTGATGACGGGCGCTCCGGGGTGAGATACGGAGCGCTTTATCTAAAATTTGGCGGATAAAAAGTAAGATTGCCTGAACCCACCACGCCGCCCGATTTAATTTTATATTTTCTCTTTTATAGATCACACAACGACCGGAATAATATTGCTGCTTTTATTAGATCTGATCTTTTCTGGAATAGCAAGCAATATTTCTTTTTTTACCAGTTCAATTAACTTTCCTTTGATGAAGTCACGATGAACTACTGCGCTTACCTCTCTCATGGGGGCAGGCCTCGAAAATTGCCATACCTGGGAGAGCTGATCTTCGGTCATATCCGCAGTTGCAAGTTCAGGAACAATCGTTATACCATCATTGGTATCTACCATCCGGCGCAGCGTTTCAATACTTCCCGATTCATACCTAACACCACTGCTATCCCTATTCGATTTTTTCAGTTCGCAAAGATTTTCTATTTGGTTTCTGAAGCAATGCCCTTCTTCGAGCATCCATAACTTACCCGGATCGATGTCACATGCAAGAATATAGGTTTTCTTATTTTTCGCATTTTTCTTTGAAACAAAAGCCATTAGCTCTTCATAGAACAAAGGGTATTCTTTTATTCCGGGCTCCTCCAATGGTGTTACCAGTAGCCCCATATCGATTTTCCCCTGGCGCAAATTTTCTGTGATCATAGCTGTCGTCATTTCGCTGATCACTAATTTAACGCGGGGATATTTT
>DATHLW010000007.1:0-3643 GCA_035487675.1 Mucilaginibacter sp.
CTTTTTTTGTTTATGCCCAAAAGCCAAGCCTCAATTTCGAACATTTTGGTACGCACGAAGGATTGTCTCAGATTAATGTAAACTGCATTATACAGGATAGCCGTGGGTTTATGTGGATCGGCAGCCGTAACGGGCTGAATAGGTACGATGGATATAAATTTACCACTTATCGTTACGATTCCAAAAACGAAAGCAGCTTAAGCAATAACATGATCACGGACCTGGCCGAGGATTCTGAAGGCAATATCTGGGTAGCTACGCAAAATGGCTTAAACCGCTATTGCCGTAAAACTGGTGTTTTTACCCGCTACTCGCATGATGCTCACAATAGCAACAGCTTAACAAGCAATGTTATCAACCGGCTGGCATTTGACAACAACGGCGCATTATGGATCGCTACGCAAGTTAATGGCCTGGATTGCTTTGATCTGAAAAAGAAAAAATTTATCCATCACATACATTCAGAAGCAATTGGAGCTATAAACGATAATAATGTAAGGACTGTTTATAAGGACCCTCATGGCCGCATATGGATTGGAACATCAATCGGAGGTTTAAGTCTTTATAATCCAAAAACGAATTCCTTTACAAGTTATCGGTTTTATGATCCAAAGACGCACGCCCCGTCAGGAGTGAATGTGATCAGTATGCTGGAAAACAATGAGCATGAATTGTGGGTGGGCACGCAGGAGGATGGGTTGTTTTTATTCAACGAAGACGGTGGTACTTTTAAGCAGTTTAAATGCGAAGAAGATAATATAAACTCGATTTCGAGCAATACGATCTATAGTCTGAGTAAAGACGAAGCCGGCAACTTGTGGATAGGCACGGAGAATGGTGGCCTCTCAGTATTTGATAGTAAAAGCAATAGGTTTTATCAATATGCACATGACGAAGTAGATGGCAACAGCATTAATGGGAACTCTATTTATTCGGTCTGTCGTGATCGTTTAGGGAATATGTGGCTCGGCGCTTTTAGCGGCGGCATCAATCTTTTTAAAAAATCTACATCAAGCTTCACCCTATACCGTCATAGTTCTTTACCAAATAGTTTATCGAACAACTTCGTACTTTCTTTATTTGAAGACAGGGATAAAAATATATGGGTAGGCACAGATGGAGGAGGCTTAAATAAGTTTGACCCTAAAAGCGGCACATTTATTCATTATAAGCAGGAGCGAGGAGGGAAAAAAGGACTTTCCGGTAATTATGTACTGGGGGTTAGCCAGGATGAGGAGGGTAAATTATGGATAGGTACATGGGGTAACGGCATGACCGTAATGGATCTGGCAACCGGACAATGCGATTACTTTAACAAAGATGCTGCAGGGGGCCATAAATTAAGCGGTAATAATGTTTATAATCTGTTTCGAAGCCATGATCAAAAATTATGGATAAGCATTTTTGGCGGAGGCCTGGATTGCTATGATAAGAAAACAAACACCATAAAATATTATAATCTTGATCTAAACAATCCTAAAAGTATCAGCAGTAATTATATTTATTCCTTGTTCGAAGATAGCAAAGGCCGGTTGTGGATAGGTACCTCAGATGGTGGCCTTGACCTTATGGACCGCACTAATGGTACTTTTACCAGTTTTCAGCATGATGAAAAAAGGAATAGCATAAGCAATAACGGGATAACAGACATATTTGAAGACAGCAAAGGGCATTTGTGGCTGTGTACTCTCTCGGGGCTCGATTTATTTGACCCGGAGACAAAACATTTCACCGTATTTACAAAAAAAGATGGCTTATCAAGTGATATTACCTATGCCATAAAGAAAGACGACCGGGGTAAACTTTGGATCAGCACTAATAATGGACTATCGCAATTGGACCCGGAGACCGGAAAGTTTAAAAATTTTACTACAGAAGATGGTTTGCAAGGTGACGAGTTCAAAGCGCACTCGTCATTAAGGGCCAGCAACGGGAAATTATACTTTGGCGGCATCAATGGCTTTAACAGTTTTTATCCCGAACAGATATTGGAACCTGCCGCATTGTCGCCGGTTGTTCTTACCGGTATACAGATTTATAATAAGCCGTTAACAATAGCCAGAAACAGTCATGACCCTTCGCCGCTTAAGCAGGATATTGCTGATACCCGTTCGATCACTTTATCCTATAAACAGTCGATGCTCTCGCTTGAATTTGCTTCGCTGGATTTTGGATCGGCAGACAAAAAAGAATATGAATACAAGTTGGAGAACTTCGATTCAGAATGGATAAATGCAGGCAGTCATAACACGGCATCTTATACTAATCTTCCTTCGGGACAATACACATTCAAGGTAAAATGCCGTAATAATGGTGGCCAATGGTCGCCGGTAACAGATACGCTGAAGATCACTATAGTACCTCCGTTCTGGCTTACCTGGTGGTTCAAAATCCTTGTTGCAGGATGTATCGCCGGTGTTATCTATGGTACTTTTAAATATAGGGTACGTGCGGTGGGGTTACAAAAACAAGTGCTTGAAAGACAGGTTCGCGAACGTACCGAGCTTTTGGCAGAAATGACCATTAACGAGCGTACGGCCCGTGAGGAGGCTGAAAAAGCCAACCAGGCCAAAAGTGTCTTCCTGGCTACCATGAGTCACGAAATACGCACGCCAATGAACGGCGTGCTGGGTATGGCCACGCTTTTGAACGAGACTGAACTTAATTCTGAACAGCGGGAATACTCACAAACCATTTTGCATAGCGGTGAAGCGTTGCTGAATGTGATCAACGACATTCTTGATTTTTCAAAAATAGAATCAGGCAAGATGGAGCTGGATGCACATGATTTTGACCTGCGGAAATGTGTAGAGGAAGTGATGGATCTTTTCTCAGGAAAAGCAGCTGAATCAGGGATCGATCTGATCTATTACATGGAGCCCGACCTGCCTTTTCAATTAAATGGCGATAGTATGCGCCTGAGACAGGTATTGATCAATTTATTGGGCAATGCAATAAAATTCACTCACCGCGGCGAAATATTTATAAGTGTAAATAAGATAAAGGATTTAGATAATAATGGGATTGAAGTTGGCTTTGAAGTAAGGGATACCGGCATTGGTATTCCCGAAGAAAAGCTGCCGCAATTGTTTGAAGCATTTTCACAGGTTGATTCATCCACCACACGTAAGTATGGAGGTTCGGGTTTGGGGCTTGCCATTTGCAAGCGGTTGGTATCTCTAATGGGTGGCCAAATTGCCGTTAATAGTAAGCAGGGGAAAGGAGCTGTGTTTAGTTTCACTGTCAGTTGCCGTATAGCCAACATACAAAAACCAAATACTGCAACACCAGGGAAAGAGGTGCTTATCGGTAAAAAAGTGTTGATCGTTGATGATAACCTTACCAACCTGCATATTTTACAATTGCAGCTGAAGCATCGCCAGATGACCATCCTGTCGGCAACAGAAGGCCCCGAAGCTTTGTACTTATTAGAAACTAATGAGGGTATTGACCTGGTTATAACTGATATGCAAATGCCGGGAATGGATGGCGTAGAGTTCACCACATTGCTTAAACAAAGAAAGCCGCTAATCCCGGTTATTTTATTGAGCTCCGTGGGAGGTGAAAGTCAGCAAAGTCACCCCGGATTATTTGCTGCTGTGCTGACCAAGCCGGTTAAACCATTGCACCTGGAGAAAATCAT
>DATHLW010000008.1:0-4305 GCA_035487675.1 Mucilaginibacter sp.
GGGCAGGTTCTTTACTACGCCCGAAACAACATAATCCTGTTTACTATCAACCTTGATTGTTTTGCCTATAACGTTTTTTTCATCCCCAAAGAATTTTTTGGATGCCCTCTCGGTAATTACAAGTGAATGATATTGTGAAAAAGCTGATCTGGCGTTTCCCTGCACAAAAGGCAAGGTAAACATATTGAAGATCGACGGATCAGCATATTTGCCTGATGCATAAACAGATTTATCGCCCTGAGAGAACAGAAATGTTGTTTCCCCTTCCGAGGTACGACATGCATTTGCAATTCCGGGCAAAGTCTCTTTTACTTCCCGTCCCATAATACCTGGGGTAGACGAATGCGTAAAGACATACGTATCGTACTTCTGGTTTTCTTTAACCAGGTATAATCTGTCTTTTTTTACATTGACAGAATCAAAATTCACTTCATCTTCAACCCATAGAAAGATCAATGCGGCACATACAATACCAATAGCTAAGCCGAAAATATTTAAGAAGCTGTAAGCCTTGTTCTTGGTAAGGCTACGGAAGGCAGTTTTAATGTAGTTCTTTATCATAACAAGCGGTTTGGGAAGGACAAAAAACTCTCAACTAACCCCTCCTGGCAGGCAGAAGGAGTTAGGGAGACACACATTAATCAACTGATTATTTAACTAATCGAGTTTCAAAACGATCTTTTCATTAGATCATTATATTTTCCATAACGGTCTGACCGTCAAGCAAGCGGATGATACGGTGGCTGTAACGGGCGTCGTGTTCAGAGTGGGTAACCATGATAATGGTTGTTCCCTGTTCATTAAGGTCTGTTAATAATTCCATTACTTCATTACCGTTGCTGCTGTCCAGGTTACCGGTGGGCTCATCCGCAAGTATCAGTTTGGGTTTGTTCACAACCGCACGGGCTATAGCTACACGTTGCTGCTGACCACCTGATAACTGCTGAGGATAGTGGTTGCGGCGGTGCATGATCTGCATTTTATCAAGCACTTCCTCAACCCTTTTTACCCTTTCGGAGCTTGGTACCCCAGTATAGATCAATGGCAATTCCACATTTTCAAACACGGTCAACTCATCGATCAGGTTAAAACTCTGGAACACGAAGCCTATATTATGTTTGCGCAGGTCAGCACGTTTACGTTCATTAAAATGTGCAACTTCTACACTGTTGAACATATAGCTTCCGCCATCGGGGTCGTCAAGCATACCCAATATGTTCAGCAAGGTTGATTTTCCGCAGCCTGACGGTCCCATTATGGCCACAAACTCACCTTTGTTTACATGGATAGACAGTTTGTTCAGTGCAATAGTTTCTACCTCTTCTGTACGGTAAAATTTTTCGAGATCTGTAATTTTTATCATTTGTGCCTCCTAAACCTTTTGTTGTAATAAGGTTTGATTTTTATTTAGTTAATAATCAGTTTTTCTATTTTGTTAGTACTAGTTCTTGTATGTCCCCGTAGGTTTCATAGCTGGATGTGATCACCTTGTCGCCCGGTTTTAAGCCCCTGGTTACTTCGTAGTAATCCGGATTTGCCCTGTTCAACTGGATGTCAACTTTATAAGCTGTTTTTCCATCATCGCTCACTTTAAATATCCAGTTACCACCGGTTTGCTGATAGAAACCACCTTTCGGCAATAACAGTGCTGGTGCTTCATCGCTAAATGCAAGGCGTATCTGCAAGGTTTGACCCTTTCTTAGTCCCGTAGGTGTTTCGCCAACAAACATCATGTCCACCTGGAACGTTCCACCTGTACCAACAGAGGTAAAAACCTTTTTTACAATTAATTTATAGGTCTTATCGTCAGTTGGGTAGTAAGCTGTAAGCCCGGGTACAACCCTGCTGATGTAATGTTCGTCTACATTCGCCCGTATTTTTATGCCCGAGAAACCATCGATCTGCGCCAAGTGCTCGCCTTTATTTTTATTCTGGCCTATTTCCGCATCCAGGGAAGTTAATTGTCCGTCTATTGGGGCGCGTACGGTCAGGTCAGCTACTTCTTTACGCATCAGTTCCAAACTACTTTTCATCTGACGGTATTGCTCTTTTGCCTGTACATCCTGCTCTTTAGTCAATGTGGTATCCTGTTTCAAAATTTGTTTGGCAAGATTCCGTTTCCGCACTTGATAATTGTACGTATTCTCTGCTTGCTGATATTCCTGCATCCCGATAGCTTTTTGTGCATATAATTTCTTATCCAGATTATAAATACGTTCAGCTTCCCTGAAAGCGCTTTCCACATCGGCCATGGTTTGCAACTTGTTTACAGTATTTTGTGCCGCATTATTCTGAGAAATTTGCATTTGGGTTTGTGCTGCATATACCTGGTTCTCAGAATTGGCCAGGCTTAATTCGACATCGGTATTTGACAATTTCAGAATAGCATCACCTTTTTTCAATTTGGCGCCATCTTCCACATATTTTGCCTGAACGGTACCACCCTGTACAGCATCGAGATAAATTGTAATTTGAGGTAGTACAGTACCGTTTACAGGGATAAACTCCTGGAAAGGGCCTCTCTTAATTTCACTGATAGTAATTCGGTCAATAGATGCATTGTATTTACTCTTACCGGCTGTGCCATAAATAGCTCCTACGATCAGAGCTACCAGTGCCGTTATGCCTGCAATAGTCAGTATACGTTTTTTGTTCCAGGTACTTTTTTCAATTTTTCTGTCCACGGTATTAAATTATATTTTGGTTAATGGTTACAAAAAGACATGCCACAAATTAAATAGCTGTTTTTCAGTATTTTAATATTAAAATCAATATTTAAAGCGTACGCTTCTGTTACAGCAAGTGTCCGGTTATGATACAGTAATATTTCGTTATTTAGGGTAATGGTACATGGTTAAATGTTCATAGTTAATCATTTATAGCTGATATTATATTCTGAACCACCTTTAGCACAGAAATTGTACCCGATGATTGTGGCCTATTAGTCAGGAATCACAGCTATAAGCTATTTTTTATTACTAATTTAGGGCTTTTACCACGAACCAGTTACAACAAGGCATAACCAAAAAAATTATGGTACTAAAAAAGGCAACTGTTTTGGTTGTTGATGATGACATAGACGTATTGACCGCAGTTAAGCTCCTGCTGAAAACCGAAACACAGGAGGTTATTACGGAGAAGAACCCTGAAAACCTGAACTGGCTGCTGCAAAGAAACCAGATCGATCTTGTTTTGCTCGATATGAATTTTAACAGTGCGATCAATACTGGGAACGAAGGAATATACTGGCTTAGAAAGATAAAGGAATGGAAGCCGAATGTTTGCGTGATCATGATCACCGCTTATGGTGATATCGACCTGGCTGTACGTTCATTAAAAGAAGGCGCCAATGACTTTGTTGTGAAACCATGGCATAACGAAAAGCTCATCAGCACTATAAAAGAACTGCTGGACAAACAGGAAGGCACCAAACCGGCAAAGGCAAGTGTAAAACCTGTCGGGGATACTTCTATTTTGGGCGATTCGGAGGTGATGCAGGATATATTTTACAAAGTGAACAAGATCGCTCCTACTGATGCCAATATCCTGATATTAGGCGAGAATGGCACAGGTAAGGATCTGATGGCGAAAGCTATTCACGAGCGTTCACTGCGTGCTGATAAACCATTCGTTAAGGTTGATGTAGGTGCATTAACCGATACTTTATTTGAAAGTGAGTTATTTGGTCATAAAAAGGGCGCTTATACAGATGCCCGTGAAGATCGGTCGGGCCGCTTTGAGGACGCTGAAGGAGGAACTTTATTTTTGGATGAGATCGGTAATATCAGCCTACAGCAGCAGGCCAAGCTATTAACCGTATTGCAAAACCGCCAGGTTACCCGCCTGGGTACTAATAAGCCGGTGGATATAGATATCCGTTTGATCTGTGCCACCAACGTTCCCCTTTATGAACTGGCCAATGAGAACCGTTTCCGTAAAGACCTGATCTATCGTATCAATACTGTGGAGATCAATATGCCGCCGTTACGTAAACGGAACGAAGATATCGTGGTACTGGCAAAGCACTTTGCTAAAATGTACGCCAACAAGTATCTAAAACCATCAATGGATTTTGATGCAGCAGCTTTACAGAAATTAAAGCAATATAACTTTCCCGGTAATGTACGCGAGTTGCAATACACTATTGAGCGGGCGGTAATTATGGCTGACGACCATTTATTAAAATCCGATGACCTCATATTCTCAATATTGGAGACGCCCACTGAAAGCGAGGTTGAAGCAGATAATGTGCCTCTAAGTACTTTAGAGAAAAATGCTATTTTAAGAGTGATCGAAAAGAATAAT
>DATHLW010000009.1:0-6242 GCA_035487675.1 Mucilaginibacter sp.
TATTTGGACAAAGCAAGAGCAATGGAGAAAGCAAGAACCGGCGCCCGTTTTAGATTTACCAGCTGATTAATTCGCATAACAACACAAAGCATACTATTTTTCATACCATTCCAAAAAACCAAATCATGATATATAAAGAGACAAAATTATTATTGGCAGGTCAAACCCTCCGTTATGTTGGTAAAGGCTTCCCGGGATTTGTTGAAGGATTACCTTACATGACGTTCATAAGCCATCACAATTCTTACCAGTATTTGGCTAACTACAATAACGTTCGTGTTATTGTAAATAAGCGTTATGCAATAGCCATTTGATAATAAAATGACGGCTCAATGTCAAAGACTTCAAACAACATTAAAAAGTAAGTACAACGTATTACGTAAAACGTCCAACGTTACCCCCTCAATTGAACGACGCCCTGAATTCCAATGGCGAAAGGTTGGTTTTTGTCTTGAATAATTTACTGAACGACTGCGAGTGTTCAAAACCCAATTCGTAGGCAATTTCACTTACTGACAGATCGGTGGTGGATAGTTTTTCTTTTGCCTTCCCGATCAGTTTGTCATGAATATGCTGCTGCGTGCTTTGGCCAGTCAGCATTTTTAGTAATCCGCTCAGGTAGCTGGGCGATACATTTAATTTTTCGGCAATGTATTGAACGGTAGGCAATCCTTTTTTTGCTAAGGTATCGCTGTTGAAATATTCTGTAAGGATATCTTCCAGGCGGTCGAGAATCTTATGGTTGGTTATTTTGCGGGTGATGAACTGGCGATGATAAAACCGGTCGGCATAGTTGAGCATCAGTTCTACCTGAGCAATAATGATATCCTGGCTGAACTTATCGATGTTGGAGTGATATTCCTCCTGTATCTTTTTCATTATATCAATAATTGTTGTTTCTTCCTTTTCTGAAAGGAACAAGGCTTCATTTACCGAATAATCAAAAAAATCATACTGTTTTATCGTTTTTGCCAGGGTGGTGTTCCAAATAAAATCGGGATGGATAAGCAGCATCCACCCCGTATGCCTTAATTCTTCTTCGTTGTTAACCTCGATGCCAAACACCTGGCCGGGCGACATAAAAAACATGACCCCTTCATCAAAATCATATTGTTGCTGGCCATATCTTAATTTGGCATTAAAATTTTTTTTAAGTGAGATGGAATAAAAATCAAACACAAAATTGTTTGATTTCCGGCCGGGCATGTGTTTGAGCATTTCAAAGTTAATCACCGTGATCAAAGGGTGCTCCGGTTTAGGGAGCCCCGTCACCTTGTGATATTCGCTTATCGTCTTGATCCGGAGAGGTTGCATGCCAGGCATAACACAATATAATTAATTTTGATTGTAAACAGCGGCAAATTCCTTTGCAAATTCCGTCATCTTCACTTTGCCCAATACAGGCCGGTTGCGGTAATAATCCTCATATAAAACAGTGCGCCTGCTTGCATTCATTTCAACCAAACCGGCGGCAACAGCCGGATTCATTCCCGCGGCTATCATACCGTTTAGTACTTGTTCACCAGGAATAATGATCCATTTTAAATCAGGCTTTCCGATAGCCGCGCCCAAAATGCCGGCTACTTCGTTACCCGTAAGTTCTTCGCTTGCCACATAACGGATATTTCTTCCTTCAAACGGTTTTACGATTTCTTCGGCTACGGCAGCAGCTATATCTATGGGCGAAACCCAGGGTTCTTTGTCGTCTTCCCCGTAATTTGCTGCGATAACACCCTGTGTTTTTATAAGTGGTAGAAAAGCATATAAATTGTAGTAAAACCCTACAGGGCGCATAAAGGTAATAGCTACGTCGGGCGGAAGAGTGCCCAAAATTTTCTCCACATTGTAATAAGAAGCAAGAATACCGTTGCCTTTATCCATATGGGCGCCGATGCTGCTTAAATGAACCACACGCTTTACCCCCGACCGCCGTATGGCCTGCTCATAATTATTTGCCAGTTTGCGGCCCTCCGCCATCAGGTCAAAATTGGGGTCAGAATAATTGCCTGCCACTATCATGGTGTATACGGCATCCGCGCCGGTAAAAGTAGCTGTAAGAAAGTCAGCATCTTCTATGGAGCCGATGGCTGCCGAGGCACCTAAGGCTTCAATAGCTGCCTGTTTTTCGGGATTACTGCTTACTACAGTAACCTTATGCCCTTTTTGTACCAGTTCCTTTGTGAGTGGCAGGCCGATGTGTCCTAATGAACCTGTTATTACGATTTTCATATGATTAATTTTTAATACCACAAAGTTGCGCAGCACCAAGGACACAGATGTAGCCGAATCTACTGTTGTTGTAGCCGAATGTGGGGTGGGGACGTGAAGATACTACAGGGTCTTTTATCAGGAGACCCTGTAGGGACATAAATAGTAATATTTCTAAATTTTTAACTTCGGGTAAAAAAGTTGGGATACATAAGAAGCGTAAGAAATAGTTGCGACTAAAACCCAATGCCCCACCGTTCCAAAAATCAGTCATCATACTCACCATCAATCGCATATTTCCCAAAAAGTAATAGGCCTATTGATACGACGGGGGTTATAAAAAATAGAACGATGATGGCGAAAATCAGGTCATCCTTGTTGCCCGAGACGAATTTTGGAATCCCTAACTGAAACAGGCCAAAATACGCGGCCGCTAGCCCTAATAATATCCAAACATAACCCAGTGATCTTTTAACCTTATTCAAATTTTTTGAAGGAACTTGTATAGCTATTTTCCCCTCTTTATTTTCTTTGACATATAAAAGCCCGATAACCAAACATACACTCATTAATACAATGGGATAGTTGAGCCCGGCCAGGTAATAATTAGCGACATGGGCAACTTTTGCTTTTTCAATTAAATAGGTGGCTATAACCACGCTCGCTCCGCCAAATATGCCGTTCCCTATATGCTATGGCAACGACATGGACGTGTAGCGAATTCTTAAAGGAAACATTTCAACAATAAATGCAGCGAGGGGCCCATATGCCATTGTGAAAATAAACATCATTTGAAAAATTAAAAAAATCAGTCGCCATTTGTCAGAATCATTCAGTTTTATCGAAGTGAGAATTTCGGGGCTATCAGTTTTTCCCGCACTTATTACTTCCCGCTTAATTTCCTGGCACCTGGTTCCATCTGCGTAAAAGCGGAGGGTAGTTGTTGTAATTAAAGAGTCGGTGCCCGATTCAGGCAGCATCTCCTTTTTAACATTCATTTGCATTGCCGGCTTGTTTTCCACCTTATTCCGGAGGTTGGTGGTCTGATACATTCTTTCAAAAATCGGGCGAAAAAACAATACTGCCATTAGCAGGCCGGTCATCAATATAAACTTGCGGCCAATACGGTCGGACAGCCATCCGAAGAAAACATAAAAAGGGACACCCATCGAGATTGCAATTATTACGATCCTATTCGCCTGGTCATAATCGACAAACATGATCTTAATGAGAAAGCTTTGGGAATAAAATGTTGAAGAATAGCCTACCACCCCTAAGCCCATCGTCAGCCCGAACAAAGCCAGTAAAACGACCTTCAAATTCGATTTGTTTCCAAAAGATTCCTTTAGCGGGTTGACGGAGGTTTTTCCTTCCGACTTGGCTTTAGCAAACAGCGGCGACTCAGACATGTTTCTCCTGATCCAGACAGAAATAACTATCATCAGAACAGATGCTAAAAAAGGAATTCGCCAGCCCCAATTCTCCCATCCCGCTGCGCTCATGGAGTTTTTCGTAATCAGGATCACGCACATCGATAAAACCAACCCAAAGGTTGTCGTTGTCTGTATCCACGAGGTCCAAAAACCGCGTTTACCGATAGGTGCATGTTCTGCTACAAAAGTTGCCGCGCCGCCGTATTCGCCACCAATAGCCAGGCCTTGCGACAATCTTAAAATCAGGATGATCACAGGCGCCAAAAAACCTATCCTTTCATATTCGGGCACCAACCCAATTGCAAAAGTAGAGCCCCCCATAAGTACCAACGTAACCATGAAAGTATATTTTCGCCCGATCAGATCTCCTAATCTGCCAAAGAACAGGGCGCCGAATGGCCGTACCACCAATCCTGCAGCAAAGGTCGCTAACGTGGCCAAAAACGCAGCAGTTGGATTATCCTTTGGAAAGAACCGGGTGGCAATAATAGTTGCTAAACTGGCGAAAATATAAAAGTCATACCATTCGATAATTGTGCCAACAGAGGATGCAGTAACGATTGAAACTAATCCTCTTGTTGAAGTTTTTGGTTGGGTATGTGCCATTAAAATGAGTGAAAACGTTATAAATCAATTTTCGAATTGGAATAGTTGAAGTCGGTTTAGGCACTGATGGATAGCCGGCGTCAGTCTGGCACGTAACGATGACGCCTGGAGGTGCGGTGTTCGGTCTGCCCCGCTCCAGTACTAAAGATAAGGATAATTAATGAAATGATCTGTTAACACCAACAAGGGCAGAATGTCATCATGAGAATTTTAACAACATTACATGATCAGTTGACTTTTGTCAATGATTTACTTGATTAATGTCAAGGGGCAACGGCTAAAATTGCGCCAACTTTGTTTCGATCATTTTAAAACTAATGAAAAAAATTGGAACAACTTAACTAATGCATCATGAACAGATTAGATTTCATTAAAAAAAACCTCAGTGCGCTGGCCGTCGGAGTCTTCGCGCCGGTTCTATCCAAAGTAAATCCTATTTACGCAGCAACAATTCATACACAACATAAAAATAACACCATGGAAACAATCAAAACAGCGAAAGAACTGCTTTCGGGCTATTTAGAGAATATCAACGACACGGACAAACTCATCCAATTATTTGCCGATGATGCAACAGTGGAACTTCCTTACCTCAACAGCCTGGGATTGCCCTGGCAATGGAGCGGAAAAGAAGTATTATACAACTTCTTCAAAAACCTTCCTAAAACCTTTCCGGGTTTCAAGTTTGAAAATATCAGGATACACATCGATACTCCCGATCAGGTCTTTGCTGAATACGACGTAAATTGTACTATAGCAGCTACCGGCCGTCCATACCATCAGACTTATATGGGTTGGCTGGTCGCCGGGAACGGCAAGATCAAGTTGATACACGAAGCTCTTGACATGGTTCAGGTCGCTAAAAGCATGTTCCCCAATGGAGTGTCTGACCTTTCCGCAGGGAAGAAGCAATAACAGTTCACGGCACTATTATTTCTACGCCCGCCTGATCACGCCTGTCGCTTGAACAGGAGGGCGTACTTACTTTTTATTGAGGTATTTTTCAAGAAAAGCCAGCGTCACCTTATCTGTTTTTATCTGATCCTCCTTTTTGGTAAAGCCATGCCCTTCATTGGGGTAGGTTATATACTCTACGGGCACGCCGTTCTTCTTTACACCTTCCACTATTTCCCTGCTTTCAATGGGCAGCACACGCACGTCATTTAGTCCCTGGAATACCAGTAAAGGCTTATTGATAGATTTGTAATGGTACAGAGGCGAGATATTTTTGAGGTGAACACTGTCGGCTGTATACGGATCTCCCAATTCATCATATAAAGCCTTCCGGAACGCTTCCCAATACGGTGGTATGCTGCGCAGGGTACGTATCCAGTTTGCCACACCAAACAGATCAACCCCAACTTTAAATTCATTAGGGTGAAACGCCAGGGCACCAAGTACCATACAACCACCATAGCTGCCGCCCTCAATTCCGATCTTTGCCGTATCGATGTAGTCTTGCTGCTGGAGCCATTTCTTGCCCCATATACAATCCTTCAGGTCGCCGTTTTGATGGTCCTTGTTATCGAGCTTATAAAATGTTTTACCATAGCCGCTGCTGCCACGGTTGTTTACGGCAAGCACCGCATAGCCATGATTAACCAAAAACTGTATATCGTTGTTGAAATCTGCAGTGGTTTGCCCACCGGGACCGCCATGGATCCACAGCATAGCCGGTACAGGATGGTCCTTTGAAGCGTTAAGTGGTTTGTAATAAATAGCCGGTATATCGCGGCCGTCGAAAGATTTAAAATGGACCACCTCGGCAGATGCAAGGTCGTTGATATTTATTTCAGGGTTGAGCGTGCGGGTAATGGGCTTAAGTGTCTTCTGCTCAAAATTATAAATGTACAGGTTCCCGGGGCTGCGGCTGCTGCCTACGCTAAGCAATATATTCTTTTCGCTTGGAGAGAAATCGGCACCTTTTATATCCCCGTCCGGGATTGCCGGCAGGTCGAGCTGTTTGCCGGTGGCATGGTCACATATCAGGGTTTT
>DATHLW010000010.1:0-5689 GCA_035487675.1 Mucilaginibacter sp.
CATTCAAATTTTTGGTCATGATGATATTTGCCTTGGCAAGGTTCGCTTTTACAGTATTGGGTAAGCAAATCAGGTACAGCGTATCCTTTGTCATCTTCAGGCGAACATAATTATAATACGCATCTTTCACCTGTACCTGCCCTTGTATGTTTGCATAATCGGTCCAGTCATCCAGGGTAGGCATGTGGACAGGGATTTTCAGTTGTATCAATTCCCCGTTGCTGATCTTATTATCATATAATTGTTTAACTATCTGATTATCAGACATATTCATGAAATACTGAAATGCCAGCATATAGCCACCCAGGTAAAACAGGTGTACGCTCAAGAGCAATATAGCGGCAAATTTTTTCAAGAAAATTGGTTTATACAGGGTTATAATTGTCGTGAAAATATAAAAGATTTGTTACAATGCAAAAAAAACTTGATTTATATGTGAATAATGGTAGTGAATGGTGAATAGTCAGTTGTGAGTTATTGTTGTGTTGTTTCTTATTCACCACTAACCGCTCACAACTCACCACTAACTAAAACAATTCCAACTGATCCGGGTGATCTGTCTTTTTTTGCTTTGGGGCAATTTCTCCAAAGTTTGATAAAGTAACACCCAATAAGCGTATCTTTTTACCGTCAGGTTCAGTACCAAGAAGCAATTTTTTAGCTGCACCAACAATAGTATCAAAATCATTAACCGGCTCGGTAACCGAATAATTGCGCGTGATCTGCTTAAAATCGTTGTATTTTATTTTCAGGGTGATGGTGCGGCCCTTTAACTGGTACTGCTGTACACGATTGCAAACCGTTTGAGCTAATTTATCAATTTCAGCATTCATCTCACTGATCTCTGTCAGGTCATAAGCAAAGGTATCCTCTGCGCCAATGGATTTTGTTTCCCGGTTAGGCTGAACTTCGCGGTTATCTATACCCCTTGTTATTTGATAATAAAACCGCCCTGCTTTGCCAAAATGTTTGATCATTTCATCTTCGGACAATTTTTTCAAGTCAGCACCGGTGAAAAGTCCCATTTTCCTCATTTTATCAGCAGTTACCTTACCTACGCCGAAAAATTTCTCAACCGGCAGCTTTTCCATAAAGGATTCAATGGACGATGGCCCGATAAAGGTCATACCATCCGGTTTGTTCATGTCTGAAGCTATCTTGGCTACGAACTTGTTGATGGAAACGCCTGCCGATGCGGTTAGTTGCAATTCGTCTTTGATAGCCTGCTTGATCAGTTTGGCAATCTCAATAGCAGAACCTATGTCTTGCTTATCCTCTGTTACATCCAGATAAGCTTCGTCTAATGATAATGGTTCGATCAGGTCCGTATAACGCCTGAATATCTCCCTGATCTTTTGTGACACTTCCTTGTATACTGCAAACCGCGGCCTTACAAATATAACTTCAGAACAAAGCTGCAAAGCCTTTTTGGATGGTATAGCCGACCGTACCCCAAACTTACGGGCTTCATAGCTTGCGGTAGCCACAACCCCACCCCTGCCCTCCGGCGAACCACCTACCGCAATAGGTTTCCCCCTAAGTTCCGGATTATCCCGCTGTTCGACGGATGCATAAAAGGCATCCATATCGATGTGAATGATCTTGCGGTTGGTGATGGCAGGGTTATTCATTTATTAATTTACATGACAAACTTAATAGTATGAACGCTATTTTACTTATCGTTATAAGTTAACCACATATTACCGGGTAGGTTGATTGGAAATTTTACACATATAAACCTCACTTTCAGGTTAATTAAACATGTTTATTAAAGATTGTCAATAACTTTCTTAATCATTAGGTTTTTATAGTTGCTTATTTACTTATTTTTATGCATTACACCTTACCAGATATCATGAACGAACAAGATGCGAAATCCCCCGGAGACTATGAGCGTGAGTTAAAGGAACGCCAGCGTCTGCTCGGGTCCAATCCGAATAAAAAAATCCCAGAGGAGCTTCATTTTATTTCTTATAAAACAGACGAACCGGGGCAACATATCCTGGAGTACGCAGGAGGCCGGCGGATACTGGTGGAAATTGATGAAGCTACGGGCAAACAACATTTTTTGAGGGAATTGTAACTGACCGCTACTCTCCTACTTTTTAACTCCAATCAAAATCAACCTCTCTCCCATCCAGTTTCCACTTTTCCGGCTGCGGGTTGTTCATCCAGTCCAATGGTTCACCTACTGGCTGCACTTTTGCGGCTTTGGCAAAGCATTGTTTAATAAAGGCTTTTTGTTCTTCGCCCAAAGCATCGGGCTGAGGCGATATAAATAAAGGTGTTCCGCTTTCGGCAAGCAGTTGCATCCATTGTTTATTGCGTTTCCAGGATATATCGGGCGTTACTCCCACACAATCGCCATCAGTTGCATAAAAGGCATTGTGCTGCGCGATCCTGAACGCTAAGGTATTCACGCCCATTTTGCGCGTCCTGTCCCATTCTTTGCCGCTGGTGTCATCGCCAATACGGTTCAGCTCAAACACACCTGCCGATAAATGGCTTATGGTATTACAGCCAATAATATACATGTCACCCGCCGTTTCACGAATAGCCTGGTACAAATGATTAATGATCTCGGCGGTTGTGCGGGTATTATCATGGAACGTCCAACCGGGTGCAGTCAGAGTATTCGTCATCTGGAAACCCCATTTACCCATAATGTCATAAGTAGTATAATCGTGTTTGACCAGTTTATATCCCCATTGTTTGTAAGTGGCAATGTTATATTTTATCCGGGCTAAATTTTCTTCGATGGTCGGGTCCAATATCGGTTCTTTAGGGTCATCGCGGCCTGGTATTTTGGGTAACAGTAATGTAGCTTTATCATCGTGCTTTGCACATAGTGGCCTTGTCCACAAACCTGGCTGCATACCCAGTTTTTCTATATCCAAAGCCATTTGGTGCATATCCTTAAACTTATCGTTCGGTTTAGAAAAATCATCCATAAAACCACCGTCGCCAGGCAATAAAGGCGAATAGGTTGCCCAGCCTGCATCGATCACCGAAAATGGCCGGTTATCGGTATCAGGCGCCAGGTCGGTCATCAGGGCGGTTATTTCTTTGATCAGCTTGGCCGAGTTGTTCCCGTAGGCAAAATACCAGTCATTAATACCATAAACAGGCTTTTTAGAAAGACGTGGTTTAGGGCACATCATCCGGCAAAATCGTTGCGTGGTACTGAAAGGAGTTTCTCCATCTGCGCTTTTTGTGGTGATCAAATCGGCAACATGCAGTCTACGGTCGCCCAATTGCACACCAACCCCGCCAGATTGTGTATCCATGGTCAGTTCAAGGCTATCGGGTTTTACATCCCACCAGCAAATCGCATTACATCCAGTTTTTACACCAAAACATGCCGATTGCTTACCATCATATATTATGGTATACCAGGGATTCTTAGTATTTGATTCGGGTGCCTTCCATGCCAGATCGCCATAGGATCGTTCCCAATGATCGCCCAGTATTTTTGAGTTTGGCAGAGTTTCATGCTTCCATTTTAACCTGATAGCGTTTAATTCAAATGCAGGCGCATGTACAAATACCGATAGCACATCACCATTTTGTTTCAAGTTAACTTCTGCCTGCTTGTACTTATATACAGAACCATTTTCGCGTCTCGCAGAAAACCAATTATTCCCTGATTTTATCCATACCTCATCAGGTAGATTCATAACAGGGGCAGTACCATTAGCTAAGGAAGTCAGTCTGCTGAATAATACACTTACAGAAGTTAAAGCAGATATTTTTACAAAGTGTCGCCTGTTCATAGTAAGAAATTGGTGCAATGAAGTTAATAATTTGTTTGTACCCCCGATTGATCTTTTATTATATTGCCATTGCAAAAAGCTATCCCCGGCTTTATCCATAACCAATTATAGTTTTACCTTAAAAAACAAAAAGACCATGTCCTCTGATCGCAGAAAATTTATAAAACAATTAGGCAGTACTATCATCCTCACCTCGGCAGGACTAACCTCGCTTGCTGCACAGGAAGAACACGAAAAAAGAATTCTCAGGGCTGAAAAACGAATTTCAGCAAATGATAAAATACGTATAGCCACTATTGGTATGGGAATTATGGGTTTTAATGATACCCAGGCTGCCCTGCATTCGTCAGGTGTGGAATTGGTGGGCTGCTGCGATCTGTATAAGGGAAGGTTAGAAAGGGCTAAAGAAGTTTTTGGTGCCAATATTTTTACAACAAATGATCATCAGGCTATTTTAGATCGCAAAGACATTGATGCGGTGATCATAGCCACGAGCGATAACTGGCATAGCCGTATTGCCATTGACGCGATGCGCAAAGGCAAAGCAGTTTACAGCGAAAAACCAATGGTGCATTATCTGAGTGAAGGCCTGGGCGAGATCAAGGTTCAGCAGGAAACAAAGACGGTATTCCAGGTGGGCAGTCAAAGGGTAAGCAGTCTGGCATTTAAAAAAGCAAAAGAATTGTACCAAGCCGGTGCAATTGGTAAACTGAACTCCATTCAGGCATCATTTAACAGGCAAAGCGCATTGGGAGCATGGCAATATACTATTCCGTTAGATGCATCACCTTCAACTGTGGATTGGGAAAGATTCCAGGCAACAGAAAAGACGAAATATGCCTATGACAGCAACCGCTTTTTCAGGTGGAGGAATTACAGGGAGTATGGAACAGGTGTAGCCGGCGATCTTTTTGTGCATCTTTTATCAGGTATTCATTTCATCACAGATTCAAAAGGCCCTGATAAAATATTCTCTGTTGCTGATCTTGCTTACTGGAAAGACGGGCGAAATGTACCAGATGTAATGACAGCGGTGATCCATTATCCCGAAACCACAGAACATCCATCCTTCCAGGTATCATTGCAGGTTAATTTTATAAGCGGCGAAGGTGAAGTAGGCTATACCAGGATGATTGGGTCGGAAGGGGTGATCGATATTTCTGACGAAAGTGGTTTTACAATTCATAAAAACAAGATGCCGGTAGCGCCCGGATATGGCGGTTGGGATTCCTATGAAACTTATCCCCTGGCCATGCAAAAGGCTATTGCTGACGATTACAACAAAAGGTATTCTGAGTCAGATAAACAACCACCAAAAGGTGAAACCATAACCTATCAATCGCCTGATGGTTACAACTCATCGTATGATCATTTTGATAACTTTTTTGATTCTATGCGTACCGGTAAACCTGTGGTTGAGGATGCTGAATTTGGTTTCAGGGCCGCTGCTCCCGCCCTGGCTTGCAACGAAAGTTACTTCCAGAACAAAATCATTCATTGGGACCCGATCACTATGAAGCTAGTTTGACAAAGGGAGCTCATTGTCGTAATAATTAAAAAAAGACAGGGCTAATTTTGAAAATTAATGAATCATTAATTCAAAACGATTGTATCAAGATTGTTATAAATTAAAGCAACTACTTGATTATTAATTCAGTAATTTAGGGCTGTAGTTATTTTAATTAGTCTTTCAGCCTATTAATTTATACTAAAACTAAACCCTATGAGCAAGCTTGTGCTTATTGATGATGAGCCCATTTTTCATAAAATAGTTCAGATGACCATTAGAAATAGTGAGTTGTCAAAAGAGGCGACTTATACATTTGATGGAGAATTTGTGCTTGACTATCTCGAAGAAAACAAACTCGACTCGCAATCCCTTCCCGATTATATTTTTGTTGATCTGTATATGCCTC
>DATHLW010000011.1:0-5535 GCA_035487675.1 Mucilaginibacter sp.
AAACCATTGCTTGGCTCACTGGTATGCTGTGTTAGGTTTGATTGACCACGGGTGCTGTCCTTGCCGTATTCGTACGTACTCCAGAGTAATGATGCATTAATGGCTAACGCAAGCAATATAGCCCCGCCAATATAAGCTATCGACTTAATAAAAGGAGCAGTAGTCTTATTTTTGATAGCATGATACAATTCAATACCTACCCATATCAGGATTATCAAAAGCAAGTAGTATGTCATTTGGATGTGGTTGGCCCGTATTTCCATCGCTAAGAAAAGCGTGGTCAATGAGGCGCCAAGCCAGTATTTTCCCCTAAAAGTGAGTATCATACTTGCGAGTATCGGCGCAAAAAACGATATGGCGAATGCCTGGTTACTGTGCCCCGCCGCTAATAAGATAATATTATATGATGAAAAAGTGAACGCTACTGCACCCGCCGCCGCAAGCCATGGATTGAGGTTCAGCACACAGAATAGAAAATAGGTGCCAAATAATAACAGAAAAACGGTGTACAAGGGGTTAGGGAACGCATTGACCAATAGGTTAACTATATGGCTAGTGATGTTATAGCGATATGGAGCCCATATTTGATAGGCAGGCATACCACCGAATATTTGGTTGGTCCATAAAATGGTTGTATCTCTTGCTCGGTAATCATTTATTTCTTTTTGCGTGGATTGTGCGCCTATCACATCCCGCTGGCCCAATGCCTTTCCTTGGAATGTTGGTGAAAAATAAAAGAAACAGATTGCTAAAAAAATCCCGACAACGGCAAGGTGAATGCCATTTTTCTTGAACCAGTTATTCATTTAAGTTTTTTGAATGGATAATACAATCCCCAAAAATAGAAATTTGACTGAGAAAAGGAATTATAATTAATTCGGGCAGAAAGATGTGTCTTAAAACATCAGAAACATTAGCGGAAGGCCCGCAGCTCCTATAATGTAAGCAATGAGAGAAATCCTGTCGTATTCTTCCCAGTTTTTGTAAAGACTGAAAGCATTGTACAAGGCGAGTAAACCAAAGATCACCCAGAAAAACCAGTGTATTTTATGATGAGAAGAGCAAATGGACAAACCGCCTGCTACTACAATATAATTGGTAGTAATAATAGTAAATGACGCAGGAGTGCCAAAATGACGGCGTTTGAATACCTGGGGTGGCTGATTAGGATCCCTCCTCATTTTATTTCTTCAAAGTCTACGAAATCACCTTCAGAATCCGGGACCTGATTTTTTGTTTGAGGGATGTAATCTACTTTGATCTTTCCTTCAGGTTGTTTTGGATTGCGGTATTGCTGTTGTTGCTGACCTTGCTGTTGCTGTGCTTTATTTACCAGGCTTTGAAAAAGCATGGGTAATAAGATACGAATAAGGCTCCGTATGATATATAAAACGAGTATGGCTATTAGCAGAAAGCGAATGAAATACATTTGAATCGAAAATTGAGTTTACAAATATAAGCTTAAAACGAATAAATTGTTTGTGTATGATATGGCATCAGATTTTTGACATCTTACTGATAGTTACTTACTAACCAAATATATGATGTGCGTAGGAGTTATTTGTTACAGGTTTACATGTGCAGATGGTTTTTACAATTGTATGAATGTTCAGATATCCAAATATGTGAATGTGCAAATGGGTCTTAATTTTAAATCATTTGCACATCTGCATATCCCCGCATCTGCACATTAGAATCTTTCTTCCATCATTTTTTCCAAAGCGAACATTTCGTCGCGCAGTTTGGCGGCTAATAAGAAGTCCATATCCTTTGCTGCTGTCACCATTTCCTTTTTGGTGTTCTCTATGGCTTTTTTCAGGTCGGGTTTGGTCATGTATTGAACGATGGGATCGGCAGCGAGCGAAATACTATCGGCTTCCACATAGGCTTTTTGCACGCCACCAACAAAGTCCATTACGGATGTTTGCTCTAAAATAGATTCCCTGGATTTTCCAACTGTTTTAGGGGTAATACCATGTTCAGTATTGTAACTGATCTGTTTTTCGCGGCGACGATTGGTTTCGTCCATGGTGATCTGCATCGAATCAGTGATCTTATCCGCATACATGATCACCCGGCCACGGTCGTTACGGGCAGCCCGGCCAATAGTTTGTATCAGCGAACGTTCCGAACGTAAAAAGCCCTCCTTATCGGCATCTAATATTGCTACTAAGGATACTTCCGGTAAATCCAAACCTTCGCGCAACAGGTTAATTCCGATCAATACATCAAATTCGCCTAAACGCAATCCCCTCAATATTTCTACCCTTTGCAGGGTTTTCACTTCACTATGAATATAACGGCATTTTATTCCCAGACGGTCCATGTATTTGGCCAGCTCTTCAGACATACGTTTGGTAAGAGTAGTTACCAGTACCCGGTCACCCATTTTAACCGTCTTGTCTACTTCTTCCAGCAAGTCATCTACCTGGTTGATTACCGGGCGTACATCTATCACCGGGTCAAGCAGACCTGTAGGGCGTATCACCTGCTCTACTACTACGCCACCGGACTTTTCGAGCTCAAAATCACCCGGTGTTGCACTTACATAAATAGTTTGAGGCGCCAAACGTTCAAACTCCTGGAAGTTTAGCGGACGGTTATCCAAAGCTGCAGGTAGGCGGAATCCATATTCAACCAGTGATATTTTGCGCGAACGGTCGCCCCCATACATCGCCCTGATCTGCGGCACGGTAACGTGGCTCTCGTCGATCACCATTAGATAATCGTCGGGGAAATAGTCTAACAAACAGAAAGGACGTGCCCCTGGTTTACGTCCGTCAAAAAATCTTGAATAGTTCTCGATACCGGAACAATAACCCAGCTCGCGGATCATTTCGAGATCATAGTTTACCCTTTCCTCAAGCCGCTTAGCTTCCAGGAAACGTTTATCGTCAATAAACTGTTTCTTGCGTACTTCCAGTTCTTCCTGTATGGCCCAGATAGATTGGGTGAAACGCTCGCGCGGGGCTACATATAAATTAGCCGGGAAAACAACCATGTGCGTCATTTTCTCCACTGTTTTCCCTGTTGAAGGGTCAAATGAGCTTAACTCTTCAATATCATCGCCAAAAAATGATACACGGTAGGCGTAATCCAGATAGGCAGGATAAATATCCACCACATCACCCTTCACCCTGAAGGTGCCGCGTTTAAAATCAGCCGTTGTGCGGGCGTATAATATTTCTACCAGCCGGTGCAGAAAACCATTACGGCTGATACGTGTACCTACCGCAAACCGGAATACCGAATCTTTAAAGTCATCCGGGTTACCCATACCATAGATGCACGAGATAGATGATACCACGATCACATCCCTGCGGCCCGACATTAAGGCCGAAGTAGTACGCAGGCGCAGCTTTTCTATTTCTTCATTGATTTGCAGGTCCTTTTCAATATAGGTATTGGTAGTTGGTATAAATGCCTCCGGCTGGTAATAATCGTAATAAGACACAAAATAGTTCACCGCATTTTCGGGGAAGAACTGTTTGAACTCCCCGTATAGCTGTGCCGCCAGTGTTTTGTTGTGGCTGAGAACCAATGTGGGTTTCTGCGTTTGTGCAATCACATTTGCAATAGTAAAAGTCTTCCCCGAGCCGGTAACGCCGAGCAATGTTTGGAATGGATCACTATTGTTAACGCCTTCTACCAATTGCCTGATGGCTTCTGGCTGGTCTCCGGTTGGCAGATATTGCGAGGTTAAATTAAAATCCATAGATGATTACAAAAATACGAATAATAGTGTACAAGGTTTGTGTGTAAAACATGGGCAGTTGTACAGCAAGCAAATCATGTGGTAAAAGTTTTTTCAGCGTTTTCATAGTTTGAATCCTTTGATCAAAACTAAAAAGCGCCAATGACAGCATTATGTCAACAGGATTTTCAAAAGACAATTATTATTAACACTCAAAAATTTAAACGAGTTAAAACACGCGACACATTTATTTATTGTAGTAGTAGATAAAGATTGATAAATTTATGAAAGTATTTAGTTGTTAATTGTCAAGCCAACTAATCTCTGATCACCAATCTCTAATCACTAACCTATGCTCTTCGTACTTAATAAAACAAACACCATAGGCAATCAATTTCTTGCTGAATTGCGTGACGCCGTTACGCAGCAGGACAGATTGCGTTTCCGTAAAAACCAGGAGAGACTAGGCGAGATACTGGCTTATGAGATCAGCAAAAAGCTAAAATATGTAACTGTTGAAGTGCAAACACCTTTAGGTACGGCAATAGTGGATGTTCCCGAAAATTATCCTGTGCTTGGTACTATTCTGCGTGCAGGTTTACCATTTCACCAGGGCTTTATGAATTTTTTTGATAAATCACAATCAGCATTTATTACTGCTTATCGCAAGATAAAAAAAACAGGCGCTTTCGTTATTAATATCGATCACATCTCTGCCCCTGATCTGGAAGGTAAAACAGTAATTATCTGCGATACGATGCTGGCAACAGGGCAAAGCATGGTAATGGTATGTAAAGAATTGATAGCCCAATATTCCATTAAAGAACTGCACATAGCCGCTGTGATTGCCAGTACAGAAGGCGTAGAACATGTGCGGGCCAATCTGCCAAAGGCACATTTGTGGTTGGGCGCGATAGATGAGGAAATGACCTCGAAGGCCTATATCGTTCCCGGTTTAGGGGATGCGGGGGATTTGTCGTTTGGAGAGAAGGTGGGATGAGAATACACGAAATTCAATTAATTTAGGGCCGTCACTTAAATTCTAAACCTTATTGTATGAAAATAATACTTCTTTGCATTCTAATAATACTCTGCTCTTTAAAGATTACCTATGCACAAAAAACATACTCGAAGAGAATAGTAACAGATTCTCAAAAAGGAGAGACAACGGCACTTCACGATACTGCATTTCTATTCACCTGGGATATTCAAAAAGAAGCAAAGGGCTCTTTAATGTTTTTGGATGTCCCTTATGGTCACGATGGGAAAACTGAGTACCTTTCAATAACAGTCGCTAAAGATACGTCAAAAGATCGACCGGCATTTATTTCAGTGATAGTCCCAAGTGCTATTAATCAATCCAACGGGATTTTTATGGCTTTTGCGAATAATGCTAAATCGGTATCGGGTGAGCCTAAATTAGAAATAGCAAAGGACCATACTGTAAGATTAAATTTTGAGAAATGTGGTGATACGGATTGTGCGGCGCGGATAATTAATGGCTATTGGAATGATAAGGAGGATAATAAACAGGTAGATGTATTAAAAAACTTCTTAGAATACGATCATGTCTTATTTCTCATTCTATATAATGACGGCGGTCATAAATCGGTTGCGGTACCTTTATTTTCCTTTAAAAAACAATATAAAGCTCTTCCATGAGTTTGATGTAATTTCGCAATCGAACTTTCGCATTCCGCAATGAACAAATACAAACACATTTTCTTCGACCTCGACCATACCATCTGGGATTTTGATAAGAATGCAGAAGAAACATTGCATGAACTATATGGTACTTATGGATTGAGGGAATTGGGGCTGCATTCCGCTGATCTATTCAT
>DATHLW010000012.1:0-3311 GCA_035487675.1 Mucilaginibacter sp.
CTCAAATTATTGCTTGCCTTGTTTATTTGTTCTTCGTTTTTGCTGTCCAGTGCTTTTAATAATTCATCAGCGCTAGCTTTTTTCTGTAGAAATGCCAGAGCATATTGTTGTCTGAGATCGTTGTATTGGCGGGCGTATTGCCCCGATTTAACCCTATTTACTTCGTATTTATTAAAGAACAAAGGCGGTTGATTGAACTGGTAGAAAGCAAATACCAAAACACCGATCAATAAGATCAGGAACTGCATTGGTATTTTGATCAACCCGTTCATGATCAAACCCATACGGCTTTGTCCAATGGAGCTTCCCGTTAAATAACGTCCTACCTGGCTTTGATCCGTGCCGAAGTAAGATAGCTGCAAAAAGAACCCACCTATCAAACCACTCCAAACATTATAGCGGTTAGCAGGATCGAATTTCCAGTCGATGACATTCATCCGGCCCAGTTTTCCCGCTAAGTGAAGTGCTTTGGTAAACCCGACGCCCGATGGCAATAGATTCACCACCATCACTCCCGCCAGAAACATTCCTAAAAAAATGATACTCATTTGCAGCAACTGGGTATAGCTTACCGCTTTTGTGCCGCCATAAACGGTATAGAATATTACCAGTCCACCGATAAAAAGTGTGGTATAAACGGTGTTGATATTCAATATGGTCGACAAGATTATTGATGGCGCGTAAATGGTAATCCCCGTTGACAAGCCGCGCTGTATCAAAAATAGCATCGAAGTAAGCGCACGGGTTTTCAGATCGAAACGTTGTTCCAGGAACTCATAGGCGGTATAAACTTTAAGTCTGTGAAAAATCGGCACAAAGGTGATACACAGCACGATCATGGCCAACGGCAGACCGAAGTAAAATTGCACGAACCGCATTCCGTCAGAATAAGCCTGCCCGGGCGCGGATAAAAAGGTGATCGCGCTGGCTTGCGTAGCCATTACCGACAAACCCACGGTATACCAGGGCATGGAGCGGCTACCTACAAGAAATTGATCAATATTTTGATTACGGCCGCTTTTCCAAATGCCATACGCTACGATGGTAAGGAGGGTAAGGGCTAAAACAACCCAGTCGATCAGGCTCATTTAAAGAGGATGCTAATGAGCCAAAATACGAAAATTAAAAAAACCAGCCATACGATAACGATACCGTAAAACTGGTTCCAGTTTTTTATGAATGAGGGTAATTCAGGATCAGCGTTGCTCACGGCCTCTTACAAATACCGCTACAAATAAGGTTGCTGTCAATAAACCTAAAACTCCACCAACAATTATCCACTTAACACCTACTTCTAATACAGCGCCGGTTAATAGTCCGAAAACTGTCCCAACCACGTAATATAGATTGTTAACGTTGATTTCTTTTTTTCCTTCTTCTTGATGATGTGCCATAGCATGCTTATTTACAACAGTGCAAAAGTAATTGTTTCTGTAAGGATTGCAATAAATTAATTTATACTATTTTGTCTGAGCTATGATTTTCATGATTAAAAGATTGCCATGATTCCAAATTCTATTAATCCTAAAAATCCATCAATTCCTAAAATCGTGTTACGGATTCGCCTTCGGCTTATTGATCATATTAATAAACAAACGGTACGCTCCGGGCACGCCGGCAGGTAATTGCCTGAAAAACGCAAGCGACGTATAAATAAAACGCCCCTTGCCGTATTGCGTAGTGATCAGTGCGCCGTCCTTTGACGATTCGCCCGGGTCAGCCATTTTCAATACCTTTTGATATTGCGGGTCGGCATCTTTTGTAAAATACAAACCGCGCTCCTGCACCCAGCCATCAAAATCAGATTGGGTGATCTTATTCGGATAGTTCAATACCGGGTTGTTCGGGTCAATGATGGTGATTTTGGCATTCTCATCCGTTACGCGTTCATTTACTACTTTGAACGGATATGGACCAATATCCTTTGTTACCAGGCCATTGCTGTTATTATACTGGATCAGCAGGTTACCACCATTTTTCACATATTCCAACAACTTTGGCTGTTCAATTGCCAAACGCGGGTTTACATTATAAGCCCTTACTCCTACCACAATGGCATCATATACCGAAAGATCGCCATTTAAAACCTCATTCTCCTTCAGATCATGAACCTCGTAACCTACCTGGCGCAAAGCATCCTCTACCAGGTCGCCCGCTCCATCTATATAACCGATCTTTTTCCCTGCGATCTTCAGATCCAATTGAACCAATTTAGCCTCCGCTCTGGGGAATATGGTAATAGTAGGCACGTGATTATAATGCATAGATAAAATGCCATAATTGTATGAGGTATTATCCTGGTCGTGCGTTACCACGGCTTCCAGCACGCCCGTTTGCGATTTACTGCTTGCCGGTGTAACGGTAAAATCCTCCTCCCATTCGTCGCCTTTATTTTTGTTTTTAAACTCTGCCCGCTCAGGACTTATTTTCCATCCCGGCGGCGCGTCAAGGGTGACACTTCCTGTACCAGTCTTTTTAAAGGCCTTTAATTTTACCTGTACTGTTTGCGACTGCTGTGAATTGAAGATGTAAACCTGCCCCTGGATGTTAGCAGTTACCGGTGGAGTTACCAGCACCGGCTGATATATTTCCCCCTTAGCCGGATCGGTATATTTATAAACCAGTTGCCGTTCAAATTGAATGGGCTTACCTTCAATAATAAACTCATATTTCACATTGGGCATATCAGGGTTTTCCGGATTACCTACCTTGCGTTCATCCTTAATGATATAAGAACCTATTCCGTGCGGATCTTCAAGCCAATAGGGTTGGGTTATTTTTTCAGCCGGTATTCTGCTATTAAAGGTTTGCACTTCGTTGGCAGGAACAGTTTTCCCACCGTCAAAATGCAAGCCATCCACCTGAGTTACCTTTACTCTGTCATTATACCTGTTTAATACTTGCGAGCGTACTTCAATACTATCATTTAATCCATAGGTCTGATCAGCAGCGTAGCTTTCGAACCATAAACCGGCGCAGGCGGCTATCAATTCGCTTAACTCTTTTGATTTTTGAGCGCGCCAGTATTTGTCTGTTATTTTTTCAACGCCGTCATATAATTTAACCAATGCCGCAACCGATTTGTCAGGATGGTTAGCATCGAAATCCTTTTGTATCCTTTCAACCGCCGATCCAATGGCTTCACCGCCCTTTACCCGGTTCCAGGTTGTATTCACACCATCCATCAGATCATCTTTCGGTGCATCACCCAGAATGGTTTTAAAATACTCATAAGCATCACCCCTTTGCCGAGCCGAGCCAAATCCCTGGGTTTTATGGTTCGAGCGGCTTTCTGCAGCCAATTCGCCATA
>DATHLW010000013.1:0-10093 GCA_035487675.1 Mucilaginibacter sp.
CCCACAACGCCGGACTTGTAATCCCTAAATGATCCTAATACATTGCCCATGATATTTCTTAGCGGAAGTGGAAGTTTGTATAACATTTCGGCTTTGTTAACCCAATCGAAATGATTGTAGCCCATAAAGCCTTCATCACCACCATCGCCGCTCAAGGCCACAGTAACATATTGTTTTGCTGATTTGGAAAGCAACATTGATGGTATCGCAGATGAGTCGCCAAACGGTTCATCATAAAATAGCGGCAACTTCTGTATCAGATCGATGCCATCTTTATGATTACACTCAATCGTAGTATGATCAGTGCCTAAATATTTGGCAGTTGCTGCAGCAAAACCGCTTTCGTCAAACTGCGCCTCGTCAAATTTTACACAAAACGTTTTCAGTTTATTGGTGCTTATTTTTGAAGCAAGCGCAACAATCAAACTGGAGTCAATCCCCCCGGATAGGAATGAACCAAGGGGAACATCTGCTATCATGCGAATTTTAATGGCATCTGTAAGCAGATCTTCAAGTTGTACCAATGCATCCTGGTATGACCTATCGTAGGATAATGTATCTTGATAATTTAGGTCCCAGTAGCGTTTTAATTTAACTTTGTTTTCACCCAATTTATAATTAAAACAGTAACCGCCACTCAGCTTGAAAACATCTTTATAAATGCTATTAGGTGATGGAATATAACCATATGTTAAAAACTGCTCTATTGAAGTAGAAGAGGTTTCTAAATTATTGTCGATAGCTAATTGCCCTGGTTGAGAAGCACATTCTAAAGTTGAATTATGTATCCGATAAAATAAAGGTTTTTTACCGAGGCGGTCTTTTGCGGCAAAAACATTTTTATTTTTTTCGTCGTAAATGGCAAAGGAAAACATCCCATTTAAATATTTTACGCAATCCTCACCATATTTTAAGTAGGCGGCGCATATTACCTCAGTGTCAGAACTGGTGGTAAATGTATACCCATCATCTGCAAGTTTGTTTTTAAGATCTATGTAATTATAGATCTCGCCATTAAAAACAATCCATAAATGCTGATAGCAGAATGGCTGATTTGACCGGGAATCCAAATCAATAATTGCCAACCTGACGTGTCCTAATATAACATTGTCTTTTAATTTTAAAAATTTGGAGTAATCAGGCCCACGAAAGTGGACTGTATCTAATTTTTTCTTAACAATAACGTCACTAAAGGCTTTAGTGGATAGGTAGATTCCGCACATGGTAGATGTCCTAATAGGGGTGTATCAAATAACGTAAAAAAAATTGACAATTTTTGGGTCAATAACTAAAAATATAAACAGTATTTGCAATCATTTGTGTATCTTATTAACTGTATATTTAAACATTAGATTCAGCGAAAATAGGTTATTCTCAGAACATTAGAATAAAAGCGTTATGTTCCTCCAAATCAAATGTAGCACTAACTAAAGACCTCGTTAATAGCATTACGGATAAAGTATTTTTTTTGATACAGCAATTTTTTTTATTTTTCACTTTTTAATTTCGTGGGATAAAATTTGTACAAAATGAGTTGGAGTAGAAAATGTTAAACGTTAACGCCTACACTACAGGGTTGTACGCGCCAAGTGCCAGATATAGAATCAGGCAACTAATACCATATCTTGAAAAAAACGAGGTGTACTTAAATGAGATTTACTCCAATGCCGGGGCATTTCCGCCTTCTGACAGGTCTAAACATTTATCATGGGCGGTAAGAAACATAAGCCAGAATTTATTAAGAATACTTTCCCAGCCAGGCTGTGACATTACTTTACTGCAAAAAGCGATGTTATCAAAGTATTATACTTTTGAAGGCTTTTTAAGAAAACCTATGGTATTCGATGTAGATGATGCTATCTTTTTGGATAATGGTGGAGATTTTACAAGAAAAATAGCCAAACAAGCCCAAAAGATAATATGCGGGAATAGTTTTTTAGCTGAATACTTTTTAAAGTATAATAACAATGTTGATATTATCCCAACTTCGGTAGATGTTTCCAAATATGACGCTATCGAAGTTGATAAAGACCGAAGAAATGTTTTTTATATTTTATGGACAGGTACAAGTTCAGGGTATCCGTTTGTTTACAAGATCGAGAAGGTATTAAAGAGAATAATAGACAAATATGATTTTGTGAAAATTAAGATCGTTTCAGATTCGCCCCCAAAGTTTTCACTTTTGAATCAAAACGACTTTGTTTTTGATAAATGGGTACCGGAGATTGAATTTTCGTCAATTAAGTCGGCTAATGTGGGTATTATGCCAATTAACAATGATGATAGGTCAAAAGGCAAATGTAGTTATAAAATGTTGTGTTATATGGCTGCAAAGATTCCAGTCGTAGTTTCGCCTTACGGCATGAATAAAGAAGTGTTGGATTTAGGAAATATAGGTTACGGTGCTATTAGCGATGACGATTGGTATAATTCTCTTGAGCAGATCATTTCATCTTCAGAAAAACAGCAGCAATTATCTACAAATGCTTATGATATAGTAAAAAAAAATTTTGACGTTAATATTATTGTGGATCAGTTATGTAAATCACTCAAATATATGTAGCGATGTACAGGTACAAGTTAAAGAGGCTGTTGCAAAAGATCAACGATCTTTTTTTTATTCTGATAAAAACAGATGTTGGGTATGCCAGGCATAAGGGGGTGGTTGTTGGAGAAAATTGCAGAATAATTATCCGGGAATTTGGTACCGAACCATGGCTTATTTCCATAGGCAACAATGTAACCATCTCAGATGGAGTAAAATTATTAACACATGATGGATCAACCTGGCTGATCAATGATGAAGACGGCAGAAGATATTTGTATAGAAGAGTAAAAATCGGTAATAATGTATTTATCGGGGTCAATTCTGTAATCATGCCTGGAGTTGTGGTAGAAGATAATGTAATTATTGCTGCCGGAAGTATTGTAACTAAATCTGTCCCCTCGGGATTTATAGTAGGCGGAAATCCGGCAAAAAAAATCGGAACCTTAGATAAATATCAGTCAGATGCTCTTAAAAATTATGTTTCTGATAAAGAAATGGATAAAAGCAAAAGCTACATGGATAGGATAAACGCTGTGGTTGATTCGGGTATCAAAAACTATCTGGAATAATGCATAACAATGAACAGAAACCTAATATATCGGTTTTAGGAATGACAATGGGTAGCGGGGGGGCTGAAAAAGTTATCAGCCTGTTCCTGCCAAAGCTCATGAATGATTATAATGTGACCCTGGTTTTATTTTATGATGTTTTTCATTTCGAAATCCCAGATGGTTTAGCCACAGAAATTCTTATTAGAAAGAAAAATATATCAACATTTAAGAAAATATTTCTTTTTCCGATTGTTTTTTTTAGATACCTGAGTTTTATAAAAAAGAATAAGATTAAAGTTTCTGTTTCTTTTTTAACCCGGCCTAATTTTATAAATGGCTTATTGAAAATTTTCATGAGGGATAAAGTAAAGGTGATTATGAGCGAGCGGAATTATCCTTCAATTGAATACCGATCATCAAAGCCCAGGTATTATTTATACAAGCTTTTGATCCCTGTATTGTATAGTAAAGCTGACTATTTATTCTCCAACTCTGAATGGATAAATAAAGATCTTAAAGAGAATTTTAATGTATCTGCGCAATTTAAAGTCATTTATAATCCTATACTTTTGCCAGAAGTAAATAGGAAGGAAATACCCAGCAACGGTACCGTAAAGTTCATTAATGTCGGCCGTGTTATTGCTACCAAAAATCAGGAATTAATTATAGATGCATTTAGTGGTGTGAAGGAAGCTTACCATATGAGCTTTTTAGGGGATGGAAATTTGATGGGCTATTTAAAGAATAAGACAGAAAAGCTGGGCATTGCAAAACGTATTGAATTTGTGGGAAACGTTAAAAATGTTAACGATTATTTATCGGAAAGCGATTGCTTTATCTTAACATCTAATTCAGAAGGCTTCCCTAATGCCATTGTTGAGGCAATGGCATTAGGGTTACCGGTAATATCCACTAATTGTCTGTCGGGCCCTTTAGAGATTTTAAATAGTAATGAAGCCGTAAATATTGATAAAGGCGATTTCCTTATTGCAAAGTATGGTATCTTAATAAATGTCGGTGATCAGCATGGCTTGAAAAAAGCAATAAATTATGCAATTAATAACAAGGTTTTTTTAATTGAATACAGCCAAAAGAGTTTAGAAAGAGCAAAAGCTTATTCAATAGCTGTTATATATATCCAATTAAATAACCTGATAAACAGCTGCCTTAATTAGGCAAATTTTGCAGTTTAGGAATGAAAAAAAAAGTAATAAGAGTTTCTACCGTTCCTGTTTCGCTTTACTTATTACTTGAGGGGCAGCTGAAATTTTTAAACCAGGAGTTCGAAGTTATTGGTGTTTCTTCACCCGGAGAATACCTTGAAAAAACAAGAGGGCGCGAGGGTATAAAAGTGTTCCCGATTGAAATAAAGAGAGCCATATCGCCTTTAAATGATCTTATTTCGCTTTATAGACTTTACAAATTCTTTAAAAAGGAAAAACCATTTATAGTACATTCTATTACACCAAAAGCAGGCTTATTATCAATGATTGCGGCTTATTTATCGGGTACCCCGCATAGGCTCCATACTTTTACCGGGTTAATATTCCCGTCTAAGACAGGGTTTACAAAAAAAATTCTGATCTATATGGATAAGCTCCTCTGCAAATGCGCTACAAATATTTATCCGGAAGGTAAAGGCGTAAAGCAGGATTTGCTCAATTATAACATTACAAATAGGCCATTGAACATCATCGCTAATGGCAATGTAAACGGGGTAGACACCGATTTTTTTTCGGACGAACATTTAAACTATCAGGATATTATAAGTCTAAAACATCAATATAATATCCAGACCGATGATTTTGTATATGTGTTCGTAGGCCGTTTAGTTCGGGACAAAGGCATACATGAGTTAGTTAATGCATTTGCTAATCTGGATAGAAAAGGCATCAAACTGCTTTTAGTAGGGAATTTTGAGCCGGATATTGATCCCTTGGATAGGAATATTTTACACGAGATTGAAAACAATAGTAACATAATAAGTGTTGGATTTCAATCAGATATAAGACCTTTTTTGCAGATGTCAGATATATTCGTATTTCCCAGTTACAGAGAGGGCTTCCCTAATGTTGTTCTTCAGGCATGTGCAATGAGATTGCCCTGTATAGTGACAGATATTAATGGATCGAATGAGATAATTGAAAATAAAGTTAACGGCTTAATAATTAAGCCAAAATTATTATTTGAACTCCAGGAAAAGATGGAAGAGGCAGTTTCCGGCAGACATGATTTGAAATTAATGGGAAAACATGCAAGAGAGAAAATCGTAAATTCTTATACAAGAGAATTTGTCTGGAAACAATTATTACATGAGTACAAAAACCTACAATAGTCATATGAAAACTTTAACAAAAGTAACACTGGTGTTTCTCCTTTTTAGTTGCAAACTAGTGTATTCACAAAACGATTTTACTTATAGAAGTGTTCCGGCCAGCCTTACAAGTAAAGTAGCAGTGTCAGATGGTGACAGAGCAAAAACAATTGCCAATACCCCTAACTTATATGACTTAACACAGTCACTCCCTGCGGGTTTTGTAAGAAATGGTTCCGTTGATTATACAGATTACCTTCAAAAAGCGATAAATGCAAATCAGAACGTAATATTCCCTGATTTCCCGGTTTTGGTAAACTCTAAAGGCATTGTATTGAAAAGTAACATGATCGTTATTTTTGCAAAAAATTCTAAACTGATTTTGCAACCAACAGAAACTGATAATTATCAGGTGATCAGGATGTATAACACAAAGAACACTAAATTATATTATCCCTATATAGTTGGTGACAGAGAAGGCCATCTTGGACATGGTGGCGAGGCGGGTATGGGTATATCCATACGGGGCGGAAGTGATAATGAAGTTTATAATGCACATATAACTAACTGCTGGGGCGATGGTATCTTTTTTGGTGACCTGACTAAGAATATTACTTTGTATAGCCCTTTCCTGGATAATAACAGGAGAAATGGGATCTCAATAGTTTGGGCTGATGGCATTAAAATTTACAATATGCTTTCTACAAATACCAACGGTACGGCTCCGATGGCTGGTATTGATATAGAGCCAGACGACAATACTCAGCATGTTGACAATATATTACTTCAGAATCCAGTAACATTTAATAATAAGATACGGGGTATATTATTTGCATTCAAGAATTTTACTGGCAAGGCAAATCAGTCTGTTAATATTGACATTAACAATCATAAAGATATAGGCTCAAATATTGGAGTGGCATTCTATCTCGGTGCAAAAAAAGAAGGTTCAGTACCGGTACTAGGCAATATAAAATTTACAAATCCTGATTGGAGCGGTTCAAAGAAACCCATGTATATGGATCCTGATATGGATAACAATGGTGTTAACTTAAGGATATCCGGAAGTGGTTCAAATGCAGGTAACCTTAAACGATTAGCTTCAAAAGCCCGGAATGTTCAGTTTGATCAGTAATTGAGCTGTTAATATTTCTTAAAAAATCAAGCAAATGGATTAAATGATGCCCGGAGTATTTTTGTCGGGCATTTCTTATAGAGAATGATAGCAAGAAAAAACAATTGCATTGTGTAGTGTGTATTTGTGCATGTATCTTTATTGCGCCTATAGTTATTGGTTTATATTGCTTACTTAAGATTAATGGGTAGTCAGTATTAGCTATATCGGGAATGCTATTTAAGACTGCAACCGGTTTATGATTTATAATAGAATATTTAAGCGCGTTTTTGATTTTATTTTAAGCTTTATTTTATTTGTTGCCTTGTGCCCCCTTTTTTTTATAGTAATCGTTTTACTTTTGATCGCAAATAATGGTCGTGTGTTTTTTTGTCAGCCCCGCCCCGGAAGGAAAGAACAAATCTTTAAGGTAATTAAGTTTAAAACCATGAATGACCGGAAAGATTCTGACGGGAGTTTATTGCCGGATGCCGAACGGCTTACTACGATTGGAAAGTTTGTGCGAAGAACTTCGCTGGATGAGATACCTCAATTACTTAACGTAATAAAAGGGGATATGAGCTTAGTGGGTCCGCGGCCATTATTGGTAGAATATTTACCTTTATATAACGAGGTTCAAAGGCATCGTCATGATGTGCGTCCAGGTATAACAGGCTGGGCTCAAATAAATGGGAGAAACGCGATCAGCTGGGCCGAAAAATTCGAATATGATATATGGTATGTAAACCATCAAACCTTTTTGATAGACTTAAAAATACTTTGGCTAACTATCGCCAGGGTTTTTAAATCTGAGGGGATCAATCAGGCCGGGCATGTAACAATGGATAGATTTAAAGGCAATTTATGATATACTTATATGGTGCAAGTGGCCACGCAAAGGTAGTTATTGAAATTTTGGAACAGCAAAATGGGATCATTTCAGGGCTGATTGATTCCGACCCGGATAAAAAAAGCTTGCTTGATTATCCGGTATTTCAACAAATGCCTCAAGTTTCTGATGGCAAAATTAGATCGATCATTTGCATAGGCAATAACCTGATAAGACGAAAACTGGCTAATGAAATAGAGGCAAACTTTGTAACGGCTATACACCGATCAGCAAACATTTCTCCAAGGTGCTTAATTGGGCAAGGCAGTGTAATCATGTCATCCGTTAGTGTAAATTGTGATGCAATAATAGGTAACCATGTTATATTAAATACAAATTGCTCTGTAGATCACGATTGCATAGTGCAGGATTATGTGCATATTTCGCCCAATGCCGCTTTGGCTGGTAATGTAAGCATTGGTGAAGGTACGCATGTTGGGATTGGTGCCAGTATAATACAGGGAATAAAAATTGGTAAATGGGCAACTATCGGTGCGGGTGCAGTAATTATTGAGGATGTACCCGATTACGCAGTCGTTGTGGGTAATCCGGGGAAAATTATAAAATACAATCAACCTAACTAAGAATTTGAAAAAGAAGATATGGCTCTCCAGCCCACATATGGGCGGCGAGGAGTTTAATTTTGTTAAAGAAGCATTTGAAACCAATTGGATTGCTCCTTTGGGCCCTAATGTTGATGGCTTTGAGCAGGATTTACAATTATTTACCGGCGTAAAACATGCCGCCGCTTTAAGTTCAGGAACTGCAGCCCTGCATCTCGCTTTGATCATTTTGGGAATTAAACCCGGAGATGAGGTGATCTGCCAAAGTTTCACCTTTTCGGCTACGGCTAACCCTATAGTTTATTTAGGGGCAACCCCAATATTTGTTGACAGTGAATCCGATACCTGGAATATGTGTCCGGATTTGTTAGAGAAAGCTATAAAGGATAGGATCGCAAAAGGTAAAGTCCCGAAAGCTATTGTCCCTGTTCATCTTTATGGCATGCCTGCCAAAATAACGCAGATTATGGCTATTGCAGATCGATATGGTATACCTGTTATTGAAGATGCAGCAGAAGCTTTGGGGGCTACTGTCAATGGTAAGACAGCAGGAAGTTTCGGCTTGATGGGGGTACTTTCATTCAATGGGAATAAAATAATCACTACCAGTGGTGGTGGGGCATTGATTTCAGACAATGAAAAGTTTATTAGCCAGGCAAGGTTTTTAGCTACCCAGGCAAGAGATAATGCGCCACATTACCAGCATTCACAAATTGGATATAATTACCGCATGAGTAATATTTGCGCTGGTATTGGTCGTGGGCAAATGCTAGTACTAAAAAAGCATATAGAGATCAGGAGAAAAATATACAATATTTATAAAAAAGAGCTTTCAACATTCCCTGGGATTGATTTTTTAAATGAACCAGCAGGGTATACAAGTAACCGTTGGCTAACAACAATAATTGTTAACCCTGAATCAAGTAAAGGAGTGACCTGCGACGCCATCCGGTTAATGCTTGAGAAAGAGAATATCGAATCACGCCCGTTGTGGAAGCCGATGCATTTACAGCCGGTATTTAAGGAATACCCTTCGTACATAAATGGCAAAAGCGAAAGCCTCTTCGAAAATGGCCTTTGTCTGCCTTCTGGTTCAAATATGACGGAAGAGGATTTAGAAAGAGTGGTTCTTAACATTAAAAAATTATTCTGAGTAGATTTTTCTAAATATTTTTGAAAGCCGCCTTTTAAAACAGAAGGCTTTAGTATTTTTATCTCATGGAAGAACAAAACGAAAATCAGTTGAATATTGAACTTTCTGAAGAAATAGCAGAAGGTGTGTATTCAAACCTGGCAATTATAACCCACTCCAACTCGGAGTTTGTGCTCGATTTTATACGCGTAATGCCCGGCGTACCTAAGGCTAAAGTTAAATCGCGCATTATTTTAACGCCTGAGCACGCCAAGCGTCTCCTATCTGCCTTGCAGGATAATATCGAAAAATTTGAAGTAGCAAACGGACGGATAAAAATCCAAACAGAACCCACCGGTTTCCCAATGAATTTTGGTGGCACAATGGGACAGGCCTAGTTATTTCTTTGTTATTTTCTTATTAATAATACATATTATACCCGGTAGTTCAGAAATAGGCCTCTGATAATCTTTGCCCAAAAGGACTAAAAAAACAGACTTCCTACAGAATTTCGAGCTACATTTAATATTATATTTAATTTTTTAAGGTAATATAAAACAATTTTCATAGTTATTAGTATAGATATATTTGGTAATGAACTGATCGCTTACTAATCTACATGTAAATATTGCTCTTATGGGTGTTGAGCCTCTACACAATTATATATCGGAAGAAAATAATACCCCGACAATTTCTCCTGCTGCGTTGACACGTGATGCCGAATTGGATGCGGTACCCCTATTAAAGAATTCCCCTAATCAAATGAATAAAATAACTAACGCATCAAAGAATGTTCTTCAATTTTTATGTTTCAATTCACCATATGGAGGTAGTTTTTTTCAGTCCTTGTTAAAATTAGAACAAAAGTTAAATGAGGAAGAAATCGATATGGTTTATTTGTTCCATATAGATACTTCACATTATAATTGGGTGCAAAACCTGATTAAACAAGGACGGAAAATATATTTTTTAACGGGCAATT
>DATHLW010000014.1:0-6414 GCA_035487675.1 Mucilaginibacter sp.
TTTTTATCGCTTCAACTCCATATTGCGAACAGGTTGGTGTGTACCGGCATGAAGCACCGGTGAGGGGCGAGATAAAGTACTGATATATTTTAATAAGGATAACAAAAAAGCTACCAATCACTCTTTTCAATATATCAATGATCATTTTCATTTGGCAACCTGATCTGAAAGCTGAGACAATAGCTTTAACATCTTTTTTTCAATAAAATCATATGGCGCTATCTCTTTCCCGATAAACCCTATTGAAAACACAATGCTTTTATCCGCACCGTTCAATAATGAATATAAATATTGTTGTTTATGCAGGCGATAGGCTTCGCGGAGACGTCGCTTTATCAGATTGCGGTCGACTGCCTTTTTATAGCGCCTTTTTGATACGGAGAATAAGACCTGCGCCGGAAATGACTGAGGTTCAGTAGCTATTACCCAGGAAACCTTGAAAGGATAACATAAAAAAGAAGAACCGCTATGATAAAGCTGATCGATCAGCTTCTTATTACATAAACGTTCTTCTTTTGTAAAAGTATATGTTTTGCTCATGGTCAGAACCGCAATTATAAAAACAGCCGGCCCCCACCCCCATATGGAGGAATAAGCAATTAATTCTTCTTATGCTTTGTGGCTGCGTTCGTCAGAAACAGTTAATCTTTTTCTGCCTTTTGCTCTTCTTGATGCTAATACTCTTCTGCCGTTAGCAGTTGACATGCGCTCACGGAAACCGTGTTTATTTCTTCTTTTTCTTTGAGAAGGCTGGAACGTTCTTTTCATTGCTATTTTATTCTATTCGTCGTTTTTAAAAACAAGAGTGCAAATGTAGCGTATTTTTTAAACTTATCAAATACAAATTACTTATTTGTTAAGCACTATTCCACTTAAGCGATTTAATTCCATATTTTACATATATGCCTTGTTAATTACTTAAATTCACTGTCTGTTATCATGAGGTTTATAGTTATTTTATCACTAATATTTCTTCCTGTTCTTGCTTTTTGCCAGGAAGATTTCTCCCGTCATTATAAAATTTATGACACAAAAAATCAAAAACTAATATCAACTGACGATATCATCAATAACATGAATAATGTAGATGTGCTGTTCTTCGGTGAGGAGCATAACGATTCAACCTGCCATGTTCTTGAGCTTATTTTATTTACTAAGCTGGCAGCAAAATACCCCGGTAAAGCTGCCTTATCCATGGAAATGCTTGAGACGGATTGCCAGAACATATTGAATGAATACCTGAACGGTTTGATCCGTGAAAAGAATTTTGTTACCGAGGCCCGTGCATGGCATAATTATAAAGATTATCGCCCCTTAATAGAATTGGCAAAAACTCGGCAAATACCCGTTGTTGCTGCAAATGCCCCTGCCCGTTATGTGAATATGGTTAACCGGATGGGATTAGCCGGTCTGGAAAAATTGGATGCCTCGGGTAAGGCCTGGCTGCCACCCCTCCCTATCGATACTACGACAGGACCGTATTATGAAAAATTCCTGCAAATCATGGGTGGACATAGCGGTAATATGGGTGGCATGCAAATGTACCAGGCACAGAATGTTTGGGACGCTACCATGGGCTGGTCTATAGCCCGATTTTTTAAGAAACACAAAGATTTTAAGGTACTGCAGCTCAACGGCGGCTTTCACAGCGAAGAAAAGTTAGGAGCTGCGGCACAGCTTAAGAAATACTCATCTAAAACACAAATATTAAATATAGCCTGCTTTGCCGATGAGAACTTTGAAAACCCTGACTGGAGCAAATTCAGTAAGAATAACGACTACATCATTTTAACCGACCCTAAGCTTCCCAAAACCTATTAAATCAATTATAGAACAGTTTCAGTAGTCGGCGTAATAGCCTTCTAATCTGATACGGCGGAGATTAACCATTCTTAAATAATAACCAACATACCCTGATCTGCATAAACGGATCAGGGCATAAGGTATATTATCGTTTTAAATAAAAAATTTAAATTATTTACCTTTTGCAAGCAAATCCCTGATTTGAGTAAGCAAAACTTCTTCTTTGGTTGGTCCTGGGTCAGGCGCAGGAGCAGCTTCCTCCGGCTTTTTAAGTGAATTGATAGCTTTAACAACCATAAAGATACAGAAGGCAATTATTAAAAACTCGATCATGGTATTGATGAAATTACCATAGTTAATAGAGACATCAGCAATCTTTTTGACTGGATCACCCTCTTTGATCACGATCTTCAGATTTTTAAAATCGATACCCCCTGTCAGGTATCCAATGGGTGGCATGATGATGTCATTTACCAGTGACGTAACGATTTTACCGAATGCAGCGCCAATGATAACGCCCACAGCAAGGTCGACTACATTGCCGCGCATTGCAAACTCTTTAAATTCTTTTACGATAGCCATAACATAGGATTTAGTGAATAGGATAGTTAGTTAACTAAAGGTATTAAAATATTCAGTTTTTAAAAAAATGATTTAAATCCGCTTTTTTTAAACACTTGTTATAGAGTTACGTTTAAGGGTTTATTAAAGCGTCAATCAAAAGTTAATCTTTTAAGTTAACGTTAATTGATGTATTTTTGGCCATCTAATTATGCTTAAACAGAATCTTCAACAGAAACTTTTACAAAAGCTTTCGCCGCAGCAAATACAGTTCATAAAACTGTTGCAGGTGCCTACGGTATCTCTTGATACGCGTATAAAGGAAGAATTGGAGGAAAACCCGGCACTTGAAGACTTGAGTTTAACAAACCTGAACGAGCCGGAGGAGCAATATCCAGACCGCGACCCGGAAGAAGAAACCTATAACAGCGAGGAAAACGAAGGCCCTGCGGATGAATTCAATATCGACGATTATTTACAGGAAGATAACCTGAACGAATACGGATCTCGATACGATCAGAATGGGGATGATGAGGATGATCGTAAGGAAATTCCGATAGCTGTGCAAAGTTCATTTTTTGAAAATTTACAGGCACAACTTGATCTGCTTCCTTTATCGGATAAAGACTTCAGGATAGGCCAGCAGATAATCGGCAGCCTCGATGACGATGGCTATCTGCGCCGGTCGATTACTTCACTTACCGATGACCTTGCATTCTCTCAAAATATTTTTGCTGAGGATGAAGAGGTGGAAGAAATGCTGAGGGTGATCCAAAGCTTTGATCCCCCTGGTGTAGGCGCACGCAGCTTACAGGAATGTTTGCTGATACAACTAAGGAGAAAAGAGAACGGTGATCCAATAATAAAGAAAGCCATTCAGGTGGTTGAATATTATTTAGAAGAATTTACCCGCAAGCATTACGACAAGCTGGAAAAATCGCTAAATATGAATTCGATCGAATTGAGGGGTGTAATAAACGAAATACTGAAGCTCAATCCAAAGCCTGGCGACTCAAGCGAGATCAATACCAAACAAATGCAGGTTATACCTGATTTTCACATCAGCAATAATGATGGTACTCTTGTATTAACATTAAATGCCAAAAATGCGCCCGAACTCCGGGTAAGCCGCTCCTACCAGGAGATGTTTGAGCACTACGACAAAGCATCACAAAGGGATAAAAAACTAAAAGAAGCGGTTCAGTTTGTCAAACAAAAACTCGATTCGGCAAAATGGTTTATTGATGCAATCAAACAGCGCCAGCAAACGCTGCTTAAAACCATGAATGCCATTATGCAATATCAGTATGAGTTTTTCCTGACAGGTGATGAAAAAAATCTAAAGCCAATGATCCTGAAAGATATTGCTGACAGGATAGGTATGGATATTTCGACAGTTTCGAGGGTTGCTAATTCAAAATATGTACAAACCGAACACGGCACCTACCTGCTAAAATCATTCTTCTCAGAAGCAATTCAAACCGAAAGCGGCGAAGAGGTGTCCAACAAAGAGGTGAAGAAGATACTCGAAGAGCATATTGGCCAGGAAGACAAACGCCACCCGCTTGCTGATGAGAAATTAACCGAAATTTTGAAAGAAAGCGGTTATAACATCGCCCGCAGAACAGTTGCAAAGTACCGCGAACAAATGAATATTCCGGTGGCGCGCCTGAGAAAAGAGTTGTAATATATCTGCTTGGGATACACTATTCAATAAATTACCAAGCTTCAAAAATTTTAAAGTAATAGCATTTGTCATAATTAAATATTTAGTCTATATTTAACTAAATATTTAGTCAACCAAATCCGATCCACTTATACCTAATTATGAGAAGGTGGAAATACTTTCTGCTACTATTGCCTGCTTTAAGCTGCAGGAAACCTTATATGCCTCCCGTTGTAAGTTCTGCAAATAGTTATTTAGTTGTAGAGGGCAGCATCAACAGCGGTTCTGATTCCACTTTCATAAAACTTAGCCGCACCGTAAAGCTTCCAGGTAAAACCGGTTCTATGCCCGAGCTTAACGCTTCTTTATCCATTGAAGGGGATCAAAATACTTCCTACCTGCTCACTGAAAAAGGGAATGGTTATTATGTCTGTGCGGGTTTAAACCTGGACAATACCCATAAATATCGTCTGGATATAAAAACATCGAACGGTAAAGAATATAGGTCCGATTATGTATCAGTACTCGACTCCCCGCCTATCGACAGCGTTACGTTTGATATTAAAGGTACCCCGCAATCAGGTCCGGGATTGAATGTTTATGTAAATACCCATGATCAGACAAATAAGGTAAAATATTATCGATGGGATTACCAGGAAACATGGATATTTCACGCCCATTTTTTTTCACAGTATTATTCTACCGGGGATACAGTACTGCCAAGAATAACCCCCGATAAATACGTTACCTTCTGTTGGGCCAGTGATACTTCAAGTGATATAGTTTTAGGATCATCAGCTAAATTGACTCGAAGTGTAATTTATCAAAACCCTATTATCTCTATCCCTTCGACATCTGAGAAATTTGAAGACAAATACAGCATACTGCTCAGACAATATGCTTTGTCAGAGGATGCATTCAATTTTTATACTACAATGAAGAAAAATAGTGAGCAATTAGGCGGTGTCTTCGACGTTTTGCCTTCACAAAACCCGGGCAATTTGCATTGCATTACCACTCCCTCTGAGCCTGTCATAGGGTATGTAACAGTGGGCAATATATCAAGCAAAAGAATTTTCATAAACAACTCGCAATGGCCCACATGGACCACACTGACTCCCGAAGATGACGGGTGTAAGCTTGAATTTGACCTCACCGCACATCATCCCATTATCTGTTGTTTTTACAATTCTGATTTGGGGAATGAGATTGATGAGTTTATTAATTTCAATAAAAATAACTTTTCCACACCCTTTGTACCGATTGACGCAATAGGCCCACCTGGACCAATAATCGGATACCATGCGTCTGTAAGAGAATGTGCGGATTGTACATTACGTGGCACTAATATAGCCCCACCTTTCTGGCAGTAAATATTCTATGTATAATTGCTAAAAACTACGCCTGGGCGATACTACCCTATCCTGGTTATTAAGCATTATACCTATTACGATCTCATGTGTGCCATTGCTTACAGTACGCAATGCCGAGGTAGTGTAATCATAAGAATAGCTAATATTGATCAGTGAGCTGATATTTAAGCCTAAAAGCCCGGCAACTGAATCCTGGTTGCGGTAGGATGCCCCTATCCAAAATCTGTCCCTGAAAGCCAGCTTCATATTTACATCAAAAGCAACGGGCTCCGGATTAATAATTTTTAACAAAGCAGAAGGCATCAGGGTCATATCATCCGATAGATATACTTTGTAACCAGCAGTTACAAAATATTGCGGCACGGTTTTGCTCTGATTATAGCTTTTGTTCGTAGTTGTAAAATATTGATTTTGTGAAAGTAGCTGTTGTGCCGAAACCCCAAAGTAGTAATCTGCCGAATACCCCCAAACACCTATACTCAAATCCGGCTTCCACTGACTATTATTACCATTGGTTATTGCAGGGTCATTGGGGTTTTCGAACGATAGCATTGATGTATTCAGGCTGATATGGTTTAGTCCTGCCGCAATACCTAAAGACAGGTTAAAATTGCTTGCCAAACCAATATGATAGGCATAAGTTGCGTCAACATTTGTCGTGCTGATAGGCCCTGCCTGATCCGACACCATCATAAAACCGATCCCATGATGTGGTTCAGCGGCCTCATAGTTTTGGCTATACAAACGGCTATAAGGGTTTGCCTCGTTTCCCGGCGACATGGAAGCTGCATCGCCCCGCACAAAATCCGACCCAAATGGCGCACTTAAAGTCAGATAACTTGTTACCGGTGCTCCCTGAAGCCCCGTCCACTGGCTGCGGTAGCCCGCTTTAAGATCAATATAATTTTCAATTCCGGTTACAGCAGGGTTAAGTAGCAGATTGTTAAAAACATACTGCGTGAACTGCGGCTTTTGCTGAGCGTTACCTAGCTGAAATAACAAAAGGAAAAT
>DATHLW010000015.1:0-4018 GCA_035487675.1 Mucilaginibacter sp.
AACAGGTATTCGGCCAAAGCCTTTGCCAGCTCTGTTTTACCCACACCGGTAGTTCCAAGGAATATAAAAGAACCTATTGGTTTCTTCTTATCCTGCAAACCTGCCCTGCTGCGACGGATAGCATCACTGATGGCTTCAATAGCTTCCTCCTGCCCCGCCACACGTTTGTGCAGTTCGTCTTCCAAATGAAGCAGCTTTTCGCGTTCACTCTGTATCATTTTTGAAACCGGGATACCTGTCCATCGTGAAACCACACCGGCAATGTCTTCGGCTGTAACTTCTTCCTTCAGCATACGATGTTCTTTCTGGTTTTCCAGTAAGGTGGCCTTCAGTTTTTCTACCTCGTCCTGCGCTTCCTTAATGCGGCCATAGCGTAATTCAGCTACTTTTCCATAATCCCCGGCACGTTCAGCTTGTTCAGCTTCCAGTTTATAGTTTTCTATCTGTTCAACCTTTTGGTTGATGTTGTCTACTACATCCTTTTCGCTCTTCCACTGCGCACGTAACGAATCACGTTGGGCAGACAGGTTGGCTATCTCCTCACTCAATTCGCTTACCCGCTTTTCATCCTTCTCACGCTTAATTGCCTCACGTTCAATTTCAAGCTGCATGATGCGGCGGTCAAGCTCGTCTACTTCTTCAGGTACCGAATCCATTTCCAAACGGAGTTTTGAAGCTGCCTCGTCCATCAGGTCGATCGCTTTATCGGGTAAAAACCGGTCAGAAATATAGCGCTGTGACATTTCGACAGCAGCAATAATAGCTTCGTCACGTATGTGTACCTTGTGGTGTGTTTCATAACGTTCCTTCAAACCACGGAGGATAGAAATAGCATCCTGTGTATCCGGCTCATCAACCAGTACCATCTGAAAACGGCGCTCCAAAGCTTTATCCTTTTCCATATATTTCTGGTACTCGTTCAAGGTTGTAGCACCTATGGCCCTTAATTCGCCACGTGCAAGGGCAGGTTTCAGGATGTTTGCGGCATCCATTGCGCCTTCGCCGCCACCTGCGCCAACAAGGGTGTGTATCTCATCAATAAACAGGATGATCTCCCCGTCGGCCTGTGTTACTTCTTTAATAACCGCTTTCAAACGTTCTTCAAACTCACCTTTGTATTTGGCGCCTGCAATCAGGGCACCCATATCCAGTGAGTAAACGGTTTTGGTTTTCAGGTTTTCAGGCACATCACCTTTGATGATCCTGAAGGCAATACCTTCGGCGATGGCAGTTTTACCAACACCTGGTTCACCCACCAAAATCGGGTTATTTTTTGTACGGCGCGACAATATCTGGATCACACGCCTGATCTCTTCATCACGGCCTATTACCGGGTCGAGCTTGCCTGATTCGGCATATTCATTAAGGTTACGGGCGTATTTATTTAGCGCATTATAAGTTGCTTCGGCGTTTTGATCAGTTACCTTGCTATCGCCACGCAATTCAATAATGGCTTTTTTAAGGTCCTTTTCATTTACGCCCATATCCTTAAGGGCGGTGCTGGCTTTGCCGCCAGCGGCCAGGATACCTAACAATATATGTTCGACAGATACAAATTCGTCTTTAAACTCCTTTAGATAAGTTTGAGCCTTCTGCAAGGCCGAATTAGTTTCTGATGAAAGATAAACATTGCTGCCGCTTACCTTCGGGAACGACGCGATCTGCTGATCCAGGTTATCGTTCAGCCGGTTAAGGTTAACGTTCAGTTTTTTTAATAGATAGGATATTACATTCTCATCAACCAATAACAAGCCTTTGAGCAAATGAGCATTTTCAATTGCCTGCTGCTGGTTACCAGTTGCAATTTCGGAAGCCTTTTGTACAGCCTCCTGGGCTTTTATAGTATAGTTGTTAAAATTCATGGTGATTGATTATTGTATGTTCATTATATCATCAAAAGAATTGCCATATCAGTTAAAATGAAAAAATGTCACGCATAAATAAATTTTGAAAGACATTTTGTCTACATTTATAGGTATAACCGAAACATTATCAGGTAATAAAACCCTTTATTACTTGTGCATATGCCTAATTTTTATATTTTTGATATACCATAATTTAATGCATTGAGCAACCGAACCAATCATAGAATTCAAGGTAAGACCAGGACCACGTACCGCGACTATTACACTCTAAACAACCTTGGAGCAGTCAGAACCGGCAGTATCATATTCCTGATATTGAACGTGGTGCTCCGTATACTTTATTTTGCGTTCCCCGAAAGCATTACCCGGGCCCAGAATTATCCCGAATTCAATCTTACCAACTGGTTATACATTGCCATAACACCTATCTTCCTGGGATGCAGCTACCTGCTGATCTACCTGTACAGGAAACAAAAGAAGGCAAATATTGTGATGACCATGTTTGTTTTTTTATTTGCGTTATACATTATTTTATGTGGCATGTTCTCAAGCTTTATTGCCACTGCCGACCCACGCAATTCCATGACACTCTATCTCACCGCTCTGAGCATCATTAGTGTGGTGTTTGTGTTTGAATATGACGAGACCCTTCTGATGATCTTTATTGTTGAGGCGTTATTTACTGCCCTGCTCTATAACACTCAAAATGAAGGCATGCAGATGATCTATAATCAGTTAATATCAATCACGCTCTTGTTCTGCTTTTACTTTATCTCAAGATACTTCTACTCGTATAAATCCAGTTACTTTTTGCAGTTGGTTGATATAAGGGAAAAAAATGTAGCTATTGAAAAGGCTGCGGCATTTAAAAATGAAATACTTGGCATGGTGGCACATGACCTGCGCAACCCGATAGGTGCCATTGAAACGCTTGCGCTGATGATGGAAATGGATAACATAGACAAGGATACCAAGGAAAACCTGGAAATGATCAAGTCGTCATGTGTTAAAGCCAGGGGTATTATAGCCGACTTGCTGGATGCTGCCAATAACGAGAACATCAACATCATTGAAACACAGCGCACTGAACTGAACTATTTTTTAAAGAACATCATCAATGATTGGAAGATACAAAATGAAGCTAAGAACAGTATTGTTCTAATTAGTTCTAAAAACCAGGTTTTTGTAAAGATTAACGCCGAAAAATTTCAGCGGGTAATGGACAACCTGATCACTAATGCATTGAAATTCTCAAAGAATAATAACAAGATCGAAATATACCTGAGCGCTAAAAACAGAAAAGCGATCATAGAAGTAAGAGATTATGGCCTTGGTATACCTGAAGATCTGTTGCCGCATATTTTTGAGCGTTTTTCAAAAGCACGCCGGCCGGGCCTGCGGGGTGAGCAATCCACCGGTTTGGGGTTAAGTATATCCAGGCAAATAATCGAGAATCATCACGGTAGCATTGACGTCACCAGCGAGGAGAAAAAGGGCTCGTCTTTTACGATTCAGCTCCCGATAGTAGACTAAGACACGATTCCAGGATTGATTGGATTTAAACGATTTTTCTTTAACAGCTTATTGATCAAATTATTAGAAATAACATCATTTTCTTAATCATTTAATCCAGCAATCGTGTCAAAGAACTTCTCATTAAAATTCACTAAAAACAACTCCTTTGATGCCCTTGTGCACGCGGTATAAAACCACCGCAGAAAATCCATATTGATCATTTCTTCGGTTAGATAGCCCTGATCTACAAACACTGCATCCCATTGCCCGCCCTGCGCCTTGTGGCAAGTAACGGCATAGGCAAATTTTATCTGTAAGGCATTATAGTATGGATTTAGTTTTAGCTCATCCAGTTTGGCTTTGCGACTGGCAATGTGATCATAATCCTTCATCACCTCAAGGAAAAACTGCTTCTGGTCTGTCGGCGGCAAAGCAGGGGCTTCCGAATAAAGGGTATCCAATAGTATTTTGCATTCAACAACCGGGTCCTCGGCATAGTCTATAAACTCCAATTGCACATCAGCAAACCTGAGACCATACATCTCCTCAAAGCGGCGCACCTTCTTTATCCGGGCAATATCGCCATTGGCAATAAACCCGGTACTACCTTCTTCCTGATCCTGCAGCCAGAAATAATT
>DATHLW010000016.1:0-4252 GCA_035487675.1 Mucilaginibacter sp.
GCTACTGGCGATCCTGCTGTTATTACAGGCGGTGCGGCGACCGGCGGCAATGGTACTTACGTTTACCAATGGCAAAGCTCTACCGATGGTATAACTTTTACAGATATACCAGGTGCCACATCTGTAAATTATGATCCACCTGTATTAAACGCAACAGGTTATTACCGCCGTATAGTAACTTCGGGTGCTTGTGTTACGCCATCAACAAGTAATGTTATTACCATATCTGTACTCCCAATTGTTGCCAATAATGCGATAACTGCACCCGCAGTTACATCTTTCTGCTTAAATGGTAACCCGGGGCTTATTATTGGGAGCACCCCAACCGGAGGTAACAATACTTATGTTTTCCAATGGCAAAGCTCCACTGATAATGTCACTTTTAACGACATCGCTGGTGCGACCGCCAAAGATTATGATCCTTCCGTATTAAATGCAACGACTTATTACCGCCGTACAGCGACTTCGGGCGCTTGTACCACACCATTAATAAGCAGCCCGGTTCAAATCCAGATAATACAACCATTGCCTGCCCCGGCAGTTAGCGTAGGCACAACTACGGTATCAAGCGTAACATTTCAATGGAATGCTGTGAATGGTGCAACTGGTTACCAGGTTAGCATTGATAATGGGCAAACTTTTACCGATCCGAGTTCTGGAAGCAATGGTTTAACTCATACTGTTTCCGGGTTACAAGCACAGCAGAGTGTTACTATAATTGTACGTGCCGTTGGGAGTTCTTCCTGTGCCTTAAGCAGTAATTCAACAGCAGTAACCGGAATTGCGGCCAGTCCTTTAGGGGATCAAATTTTTGTACCTAATGCATTTACTCCAAATGGCGATGGGAAAAATGATATTGTGTATGTACGTAGCGCCAATATAAAGAACCTGAAGTTTTATATATATGACCAATGGGGTGAACTATTATATACTTCACTTAGCCAGGAGAACGGCTGGGATGGCACTTATAAAGGAACCAAAGAACCTGTAGGGGTATATGTTTATTATTTAGAGGCCATAATGAATGATGGGCAATGGGTGAATAAGAAAGGAACGATTACTCTTTTAAGGTGAAAAAATCTACATTAATCATATTTATAGCTGCATTGCTGCAATTAGGAGCAATAAATGTACTAAAGGCTCAGATTGATCCGCATTTTTCCCAGTATTATGCATATCCTTTATGGCTTAATCCAGCCTTAACCGGTGTGGTTGACGGCGATATGCGGATCAACCTTAATGCCAAGGACCAATGGACGGGTATTAGTAATGGGTATAAAACAGGGGCGGTATCCATGGATTTTCGTCCAACTGATAAAGTTGGTGTAGGCTTTAATGTGATCAACCAGGCTGCAGGTACCGCAGGATTCAATTATTTTGCTGCCTATGGATCATTTGGTTATGGAATTGCAATATCGGAGGATGGTAACAAAAAGCTTCATTTTGGTCTGCAAGCTGGTTTAATCAATCGCAGTTTTGATCCAAGCAAACTACAGCTGGATGATCAATATAATCCAATAACCGGATATGACCCAACGGCGCCTAGCTTTGAAAATTTTACGACTACAAGTGCTACGGTATTCGATGCAAGCGCTGGTATATTTTATTATGACGAAAATCCCGAGAGTAGGGCTAATTTGTTCGGTGGCGTTAGTATTGCCCACCTTACCAATGCAAAGGATCCATTTACCGTTGAGGGGATAAATAGCAAGCTACCCGTTCGCTTTACCCTTCATGGCGGTATACGGATTAAAGCCTCTGATAATTTTGACGTCACGCCACATGCAATATATATCAGCCAGCAAAAAAACCAGATAAAGGCATTGGGAGCATATTCAGAACTTAAGTTTGAAGATGACAAAGGATTGATACTTGGCGCTATGTACCGTATCAATGATGCAGCGGTAGCAGATGTGGGTTATCATATCAACAGCCTCATTATTGGTGTCAGCTATGATTTTAATACATCAGCATTAAATGGCGCGACAAGTGGGCAAGGTGGTTTTGAACTGTCAATAAGTTATGTTTTCCGGAAGCATTTGAAAGGCCCCGCACCAATATGCCCAAGGTTTTAGATCCCAGATCATGAGAAACTTATATTTGATATGTTTCATGTTTATTGTACCCTTGGGCGCCTGCGCTCAGTACAGTACTTTTAAAGGTTTGGCTGATAAGGCTTTTGCAAACAAAAATTATTATGAAGCCGCATATTACTACAAACAAATTGCAGAAAGCAAAGAATCTTTGCGCGCAAAAATACCTTTCTATTCAGGCGATAAAACAACAAAAGAACAAATTAGCGAGGGCCGACCTTACATTTATTACCAACTGGCCGAATCTTATCGCCTGTATCAAAATTATCAGGAAGCAGAAAAATGGTATGAAGTGATCGTCGAAAATTGGGAATCAGATTATCCCCTGGCCCGGCTTTGGTACGGGGTATGCTTAAGGGCCAATAAAAATTTTGATTCGTCGATAAAACAGCTGCAGCAATTTACTGCCCTTTATAAAGGAGATAAGGAATTTTCTGATTTAGCAAAAAGGGAAATTGAAAACTGTCTGTTTGCCAGGGAGCAATACCGCAATCAGGCATCTGTGGAGGTCAATAAAATGGAAGGACCATGGAATGCTGACGGCGGGGATTATGCGCTTGTAAAAAATGCGGGTAGTTATTGGTTTACATCATCGAGATTTTCGGAAAACAATAAGAAACATTTAAACCGTATTTATACAACTTCCCTAAGTGCTGTAAATCCAACCGTCGTGAAATTTAGCGATGTTGATGATAAAAAAGATATAGAATACGGAACACCTTCACTTAATGCATCCGGAAGAAGAATTTATTTTACAGGATGGTACAAAAAGGAAAGCAAAACTGTCTTGGCCATTTATCAAAGTGAGTTGAGAAACAATGTATGGTCTGCACCTCAAAAACTCAACACCAATATAAATGCGGATGGGTTTAACGCACTTCAGCCGTTTGTAACCGGTGATGGCAAACGCTTATTTTTTGTGTCGGATAAACCCGGAGGGCGGGGCGGTTATGATATTTGGGTAAGTAGCTTGGATGAAAATGGGGATGCGTCGAACTCTGTTAACTTAGGCAAAACTGTGAACACCCCATCCGATGAGGAAGCCCCGTTTTATGATAATTCAATTGGTAGGCTGGTTTATAGTTCAAAAGGCTTTGTTGGACTGGGTGGGTTCGACTTTTTTGAGAGTTTTGAAAACAAAGGCAAATGGTCGGTACCAGTCAACCTGGGGTACCCTATAAATTCGTCAAAAGATGATCTGTATTATTATCCCGATCCTGACGATAAGAATAAGTTTTACATCAGCTCCGATCGTGAATCGGATTGCTGCATGAATTTATTTCAGGGGAGATTTAAACAAAAGTTTATCGCCGGGGTATTAACAGACTGCGGTGCACATAAAGTATTGCCTGGTGTTAAAGTTAGTTTAGTTGATTCGATCTCAAAACAAAGTTTAAAGCAATCAGAAACAGGTCAAAATGCCCGTTATGTTTTTGAAGTGGCTGCCGGGCATTCCTACAACCTGGTATTCGAAAAAGACGGATACTTTACAAAAACTGTTTCAGTATCTCTGAAAAAAGCCGTGGATACGCTATTTAACCCGGATATTTGTTTGCAGGCATTTAAGGTTGATGAACCTATAGTCATTAAAAACATTTTATATGATTTTAATATGGCGGATCTGCGGCCGGAATCTAAAATTGCTTTGGATAACATAGTTGACATACTAAACGATAACCCACATATAAAAATAGAATTAAGTTCGCATACGGATTCTATCGGGATGGGTGCTTATAATTTAACTTTATCTCAACAACGAGCCCAATCCTGTGTTGATTATATAATTTCAAAAGGGATTGATAAAGGCAGAATTACAGCAAAAGGGTATGGTAAAAGTAAACCGATAGCACCTAATTCCCTTCCGAATGGCCAGGACAATCCCGAAGGCAGGCAATTAAACAGGCGTACGGAGTTTACTGTGAAAAGCAAATAAATTAAACTTTATAGAGTTTAAAGGGATGAATCATCTAAATTTGTCAGTTTAAGGAATTAGGGCAGAAAGCCATAAAGACAATTCTAGGCCGCAATTGATATTTGCAGGATGAACCCGTTAGCTATAATTTTATCTTTTCACATAAATGCAGCAATTTATTACCAGCGACAACGTTAAGACCGCATACGACGAATTTTACCAGAAACACGACGAGGCCTGGCGGATG
>DATHLW010000017.1:0-7426 GCA_035487675.1 Mucilaginibacter sp.
GATAACTTTTATAAAGGCATCCTGAAAAATATCTTCAGCAAGATATTCGTCTTTTACCAGTAAGTATATTGAGGTATAAATTTTGGCCTGATAACGGCGCAAAAGCTCCACCAGCCCCGCTTCATCACCCGCCACATATAGATGGATTAGATCCTGATCACTCTGCAATTGAAAATCCATAGAGTCTACTTTAAACTTAAATTTGATCGTTAAATTATTAAAGTAGAGCTTCTATCTATAGGGTTTCTCCTTGTTCAGTTACTAAATTGTTACATCAAATAAAACAAATTCAATTCTAAAAACCAAATGATTTTTTTAACCACCGCTTAAATTATTGCATTTGGAGGTCAATTTTAACATAATTTAACATATTAGACTGCCTCTTTAACATTTGGTTTAAAGGTTATTACGTGCTTCTAAAAGTTACAATCAATTAACTCAATCCATTTGGAAAGTGCTAAATATTTTAGGATTTTTGCGATTCGAGAAATTAGTTCATAGTTCATGGTTCATGGATCATAGTAAACCATGAACTATCAACTATGAACCATGAACTACATATGAGCATAGAAACAGAGAAAGATCCTCAACACAACATTATTATCAAAGGCGCACGGGTGCACAACCTGAAGAACATGGATGTGGCCATACCCAAAAACAAGCTGGTAGTTATCACCGGCATGTCGGGTTCGGGCAAATCATCCCTGGCTTTTGATACACTGTATGCAGAGGGACAACGCCGTTATGTAGAGAGCCTTTCGAGCTATGCGCGCCAGTTTTTGGGCAGGATGAACAAACCGGAGGTGGATTATATAAAGGGAATAGCCCCGGCTATTGCTATTGAACAAAAAGTGATCACCTCCAATCCGCGCTCAACTGTTGGCACATCAACTGAGATTTATGATTACCTGAAATTATTGTTTTCGCGTATTGGAAAAACTATTTCGCCGGTATCGGGTCAGGTAGTAAAAAAGGATACGGTAACTGACGTAGTGAATTTCGTTACCGCGTTGCCTGACGAAACGCAGGTAACCATTTTATGCCCTTTGTATCCGCACAATAACCGCAGCCTGAAAGAGGAACTTGCCGTATTGCTGCAGAAAGGGTTTATAAGGGTAGAATACCAGGGCAAAATATCCCGCATAGAAGACCTGCTGGCAGATACTTCGGTCGACAACAGCTCTATGAAGATCAAGCTTAAAGGCGACAGCAAGAAAGCCAGTAATACTGACAACTCACCACTCACCACTCACTACTCTGAGGTTAAAATAGTAATAGACCGTATCACCAAAAATGAAACTGACGAAACTATCAGCCGATTAGGAGATTCGATTCAAACGGCTTTTTTTGAAGGTAAGGGAGATTGCTATGTCAGGTATCGGGAACCTGATTCAGAAACGGAAACCGAACGGTTTTTTTGCGACCGTTTTGAACTGGATGGTATAAGCTTTGAAGAGCCTACACCAAACTTTTTCAGCTTTAACAATCCTTATGGCGCCTGCAAACGCTGCGAAGGTTACGGTAAGATCATTGGAATTGATGAAGATTTAGTTATTCCTGATAAAAGTAAATCTGTTTACGACGGAGCCATTGCGCCCTGGCGCGGCGAAAAAATGCGCGAATGGAATGAGGCTTTGGTGCGAAATGCTTTAAAGTTTGATTTCCCGATCCATCGTCAATATAACCAACTTTCCGAAGAACAACAACGACTTATTTGGACAGGTAACCAATATTTCCAGGGACTGGATGCCTTTTTTAAAGAACTGGAAGAACAGACCTACAAAATTCAATACAGGGTGATGTTGTCGCGCTATCGCGGCAAAACTACCTGCCCGGAATGTAAAGGCAGCCGTTTAAGGCAGGATGCGTCTTATGTAAAGATCAGTGGCAAATCTATAACTGATATTGTGCTGATGCCGTTGGATAAAGCTTATAACTTTTTTGTGAACCTGGAATTGGATGAGCGGGATCAGAAAATTGGCAAAAGGCTTTTGATGGAGATCACCAATCGTTTGGGATTTTTGAATAATGTGGGTTTAAGTTATTTGACGTTGAACCGTTTATCAAACACCTTATCCGGTGGTGAATCGCAACGTATCAACCTGGCTACCTCTTTGGGCAGCAGTTTGGTTGGCTCGATATATGTTCTGGACGAGCCCAGTATTGGTTTGCATCCCCGAGATACACAAAGACTGATCGGTGTATTGCAATCACTTCGTGATGTGGGTAATACCGTTTTAGTGGTGGAACACGAGGAAGAGATCATGCAGGCTGCGGATTATATAATAGATATTGGCCCTGAAGCCGGTACCCATGGCGGCGAACTGGTATTCTCCGGTACTTATGACGAGATCATAAAAGATGATAACAGCCTTACCGGCCGCTACCTGGCGCGTAAGGAGCAAATCGCCATACCTGCAAGCCGCCGTAAATGGAACGATTATATCGAAATACGTGGTGCTCGTGAAAATAACTTGAAGCATGTAAATGCCAAATTCCCGTTAGGGGTGCTGACCGTAGTAACCGGTGTATCCGGGTCAGGTAAAACCAGTTTAGTAAAACGTATTCTGGCGCCAGCCTTGCAAAAAGCTTTGGGTAATTATACCGGCGAACAAACGGGCGCTTACGACAGTATCGACGGTGACTATCAGAAAGTAGAACAGGTAGAATTGGTAGATCAAAATCCAATAGGTCGCTCATCACGCTCAAACCCGGTGACTTACGTAAAGGCCTGGGACGAGATCCGTAACCTGTACGCTTCGCAGCCGGTGGCAAAAGCAGCGGGATTAAAACCATCAGCTTTTTCATTTAATGTGGAGGGCGGGCGCTGCGATGTGTGCCAGGGCGAAGGTGAAGTGAAGATCGAAATGCAGTTTATGGCTGATATTTTCCTGACCTGCGAAACCTGCGGCGGCAAACGCTTTAAACAACATATTCTGGATATTACTTATCAGGATAAGAATGTGTCCGACGTGCTGAGCATGACTATTGATGAGGCGCTGGAATTTTTCAGAAAAGAACCTAAGATCCTTAACAAAATAAAACCACTTGTTGATGTGGGTTTGGGTTATGTGCAGTTGGGGCAATCGTCCAATACCCTATCCGGTGGCGAGGCGCAGCGTATCAAACTGGCGTCCTTCCTGGTAAAAGGGAATAACTCCAATAAAACCCTGTTCATTTTTGATGAGCCCACAACCGGCCTGCACTTTGCCGATATCAAAAAACTGCTCAAGTCATTCGATGCCCTGCTCGACCAGGGGAATACTATCATCGTGATAGAACACAATATGGATGTGATTAAATGTGCCGATTGGGTGATCGATATTGGTCCAGAAGGTGGTGAAAATGGTGGCCGTGTTATTTTTGAAGGTGTACCCGAAGACCTGATACAGGAGAAAAGCTCCCATACAGGCGAGTTTTTAAAGGAAAGATTCTCAGCGCCCGGTACACCGAGGGAAAAACATTTTGATTGGATAGTAAAGTAATAATTTGATATTGACTTCAAGCGGCTCCATAGGAGCCACATGTTGGTAGAAAAATAATTGAATAATGTATTCCGTGCCGTAGGTACGATATTATGCTATATGCCTATACGCATACGGGCCACATGCTAAATGCTATTCCAAAACCAAATCACCAAGGGAAATATGCAGCGATAAGCAAAGCTCCTGAAGCGTTTCAACAGTTAGGTCTTTCGTCCCGGATAACCAGGAGCGTAAAGCAACTATTTCCCTGCGAATGCGGGATCCCATTTCAGCCTTGGTCAAGCCGGTTTCGGCCAACAAATGCTCAACACGTGCTTTAATAGCTAACCTGTTTTCCTTGGTGTGCAGATCAGCAGGACGCAGTTTATCTAAAATCCGGTCCAGAAAAGATGAGTAGTTTGCTGTTTTCATAGGGTCTTTGCGCATTTGAGCCGCGTAGGTTAAGTTAACGAAATAAGTTGATAATTATTTTTCGATTTTTTCGAAGGCACCGACATCAGTTTTTGCCAGCTGCATCGTTGCGGTTGGCTAAAAATTAAATAGATAACACAGTAAAGATGTAAATTGTTTAGTTGCCATGATCAGATTTTACTTATTACGTAGATAAATTTTGTGCTATGCGATTTTATTATCGTCAGCAATGCCTGCCTTCATCTCATTCTGCTTATATCTGATTTGTAGCAGGCACTATTGCATATGAGCAGTAACCCCAAAAGGGTGATATTTGCCTTTGTTCAATAGATCATGTAACAACACTTGCAGTTATCGGTCTATTCGTAAATCCCAAATCTATGAAGGTATTCTTTGTCAGCCTTGGTGCTTTTATCCTGTCGTTCACTTTAGCAGATGCCCAGCAAAAATTTGATCAGTTTTCGGCCAAATTTGTAAGCGGTTATCAGTCGCTGCATACGCCGGATCTTGAGCTAAGCTATGTAAGTGGTTTGCAGCATATTGGTTCGGAAGAAAGCATCAGGAAGCAGGAAGAATTTTTTAGATCGGCAAAATCTGAACTTGCGACATTTAAAGCTGATGAACTTACACCAGCGCAGCAAACAGATTTTCAACTGATCGGCTACGAAGCCGGGCTGAACCTGGAGCGAATTGCCTTTGAACAGCAATGGCTGAAAAACAAACCAGCGGCAATCCCGGCAGGCGGTATCATCACTGTCCCCAATGGCAAAGCCTGGTATGCTTATTTGTTGAAACGATGGGTAAATGACGAGGTGACTCCGGATCAAATTTACCAGTTTGGTTTAGGCGAGGTGGAAAGGGTGAAAAGCCATATCGAAGCCGTCAGAAAGGAGACAGGGTTAAGCGAAGATGAGTTTTACAAGCATTTAAACGACCTTTCATTTTTTATAAGCGATCCGAATGAAGTACAGAAGTCATTTGAGCATACCAAAGAAATAGTTTACAACAACCTGCACAAACTTTTCAGTCAAACAAAAATCGTTGACCTGGCTATTAAGCGCGGCGAGAGCAAGCAACTTGCTCAAACTCCGGGATATTACGATAACAATACATTCTACTACAACCTTTTTGACAAGCCTTATAACAAGCGGCAGATCGACTGGCTGTTTATACACGAAGCAGTGCCCGGGCATCATTACCAATCGTGCATTATTGGTCAAACAAAAGTTTCGGATGTGCAAAACCTGTTTTTCTACATGGGTTTTGCCGAAGGCTGGGGCGCTTATGCAGAGGAATTGGGTAAGGACCTGGGCGTATACAAAACTCCATATGATGAGTTAGGCAAATGGCAGTGGGATATAGTGCGGTCGGTACGTGTGCCTTTGGACGTAGGGCTAAACTATTACGGATGGACCGACCAGCAGGCGCTCGATTTCTGGAAAAAGAATATCCGCGGACAGGATGATATCGCCATGCGCGAGATAGCACGTATTCGCCGTTGGCCGGCACAAGTGGTCACTTACAAATATGGGGCACTGCAAATTTTGCTTTGGAAAGAAGAATTGCAAAAGAAGCAAGGGAAAAATTTCGATATCAAAGATTTTCATAACAGGGTTTTAAATCATGGTTCGCTGCCGTTGTTTATGGTGAAGGAAAATGTATTTAGAGGGAATGGGTAATCGTGCCCTTTAAAGATAATTTGTAGGGCTGCAATTAGTAAAAAATACTAAACTTTTTACGCGAAATGTGCACGTGTAATAGTTAGATTTAATTACCAATTGAAACCATTAAAAAATCAGCTATGCACGTATTAGTAAACCATTCGATCTCCAATCCCGAGGCGTTTTGGAGTTTAGTTAAGACCGAGCCTGCTTTGCCCGAAGGTTTTAAAGTTCAAAGTTTAATGGCCGGCGCCGACCCGTCAACGTCAGCCTGCCTTTGGACCGCACCTGATGTTGATTCACTAAGAACAATGCTTGACGGAATGCTTATCGGCCTCTGCACCAATACCTATATGCAAATTAATGACGAAAATTCTTTTGGCTTACCAGGAGAAGTGTCGGAGCAAAAAGATTTAGCAGGTTCACACCACTAAACAACCACCTCAGAAGTTCAGGCTTACGGGCATTTATAGAGTTCGTAAGTCTGAATTGCGAAACGCCAATACCGTCATTGCTTATATATCCTCCCGATCATTGGATCATCAAAAATTACCTTTTTTAAGGCTTCCAGGTCAAAGGCCCCTTCTTTGGCGTAAACCACTTTTCCGCCCGGCTCTATCAAAATAGTATAAGGTAAGGCACCCTGCCATTTGGGGTTAATGGCTTCGATCATTTTATATTTACTTTCTCCTGAATAGATATAATTCAGGCCGGACGCTTGTTTCTTTTCCAAAAAAGCAAGAGCCTTGTCCTTGTTTACCGCTTCGTCCGAACTGATAGTTACCAATTGCAACCCGCGATCGCGATACAGGTGATTGATATAGACCAGGTCCGAAAATTCCTGAACGCAGGGCACACACCATGTGGCCCATACATTGATCAGTCTTAATTTGTCGGTTTTGTTTTTTAGAATATCCGCTAGTCCTTTCTCATCAACGGGTTGCAGGCTAACCGGTTCTTTTGCCCACTGCACTTCTGCTTTTTTTATCCAGTCCTTTTTTTCGATCCATTTAATGGAGCAGCCAAATACTTTAGTGGTTTTCACGGGAACTTCTTTACCGGCAAGCAAGGCATCAATAGCATTACGTGCATCCTGGCTGGTTGGCGTTTTGTCCGGGTTCTCCATATCATCTATGCGGCCCTGGTAACGAAGTTTCCTGTCCTTATCAAAAATAAAAATGTGTGGGGTTGATACCGGTCCGTATTTATTGGAGGCGATCTCCGTTTCGCCGTCGTATAAATAAGGGAAGTTAAAATGAGCATCCCTGGCCCTTATTTTCATTTCCTCAAACGAATCCCCTACGTCGCTATAGCCCAATTCATCATATCGCAGTGAAGCAGGATTATTTGGATTGATGGCTACCACGCTCACCCCTTTTGACGCGTAATCGCTGGTTAATTTGATGATCCTTTTTTCATACGCCTGCGAGGTAGGGCAGTGATTGCACATAAAAATCACGGCCAGTACTTTGGCATCTTTGAATGACGCAAGGGTATAAGTCTTACCATCTACACCCTGTAATTTAAAGTCGGGTGCGCTGGCGCCTATCTCCAAAGTCTTATGCTCGTCAATAAGAAAACTTGTCGATACCACGAACATAGTAAGCAATAAAATAAAAGGGATTGAATGTTTTTTCACAATTAAATTCTTAAATTTTATATTTTACAGAATAATATTTTATAAATTTGAAATAATCAGAAATTAATTTTGTTTATAGAATGAAGCTCAAATGGTTTTATAAACTATTTGCATACCAATTTACCACTTTAGTTTACCATTAAACCTAATCTGTATGAAAAAGATTTTAATCGTTATCGCTGTGTTCAGTTGCATGGTTTCAGGATGCAAGAAAGTAAAAAGGCTGTCCT
>DATHLW010000018.1:0-6427 GCA_035487675.1 Mucilaginibacter sp.
GCGGGCTTTAGATTATCAAGAATTTTCACCTGAACCGTCCTATGAAAACCTTGAAAATTTCCATCCTTAAAATCATTAAAAAGTCTTTAATTTCTTAAGAATATGAAAATTGCATATAACCGTTATTATTGGATAAGCAAAATTTGGTATCTTATTTTTTTATTTGTTGGTATACAAAATTGCGCCTGCCAAAGTCCACAGCTTAATATAAAAATTATCAATCTGTCAAACAAAAGGCTATATATAGGAAATTTGTTATCAAGCTGTGATTCTTGTGATATAGAAAGGGACGTCAGATTTCAATGCGCTAATAAGGATAGCGAGCCTCCTATGCTTCGTATGTTAAACGCTAACGATACGCTTAAATTAGTAGATAAACTATTGCCAGTTAAAATTAGAATTTATACTATGAACGCAGATTCATTAGACATGTCTTGTAAAAACGGTTATGTCGACGGTATTACAAAAAAAAGGTGGGTGCAAATTTTCTCCGGTGATGTAGACATGAAAAACAAAATTTGTACTATCGAGATAAGATAATAACAAATCTAGATTGAGAGGGACAAAGATGCCAATCAGGGGGGGATCAACCTTTATCTCATGCGCAAGAGTTAGCAAAGTATGGTTTTGTTGTTGGTGGGTTCAATATCGCTGGCACTCTGTCACTCGGAGCGGGGGGGACAATAGAGCTTGGATACGTTGAGACAAATAAACATTACATACAATATTACAGGACGGTTTATTATACATCTACTGCGGCAGCCGCCTTTAGCGTAAATGGATTCTTTGTAACTAATAAAGGTAATAACCAAACTACATTCTCGGATTGGGCAGGGCCTATTTTTGGTGGGGCTGTAAACTACGATGTAGTATCAGGTATATATGGAACTTCCTCAACCTATAATCAATGGGGTGGCGGTCTTGGTGCAGGATTATCATTCAAACTTTTTGGTTCGGGAAGCTTTGGCTGGACAACCTTAATCGGATCTCCAGTTTATTCTCCTCCGTATGACGAACCTGGAACCCATGTTATTAAATAATTACCAAGCATGATGAAAATAAAATATCAAATTTCAGAAACAAGTCGATTGGAGCCGCAGGTAATAATGGATAAAGCGCTAATACAGTTAAACGCACAACATTATATAATTGAAAATAAGGCTGATAATATAATATCTTTTAAAGACGATAATTGGCAGATTCGCTCAAAAGGCACAGGATTTAGAAAAGTAGATAAGGGGTCATTTGAAATAACGCCTTTAAATGAAGGCTCATTAATCAGATACACATATTATGTTTCTTTTTTACCAGAAACTGTGATAACAACAATTTTAGTTATTTTGAGCTTCACACAAAGCTATTTTATAATCCTAATCGATTTGCCATTTTTAATACAATTAGGCGTAAGAATTTATACGTTAAAAGACGTAAGCAAACAAATGATTAAGCGCTTAGCGAATTAGACATAAGTTTACTTAAGAACCGATAGTTGAATAATAGAGCCTGGCCAAAGAGTGCCGGGCTTTGTTATTTAATGAGCGAAAGCCTTCTTGGTTTTATTATAGGCGAGAGCCATATCAATAAAATAGATCACTTTATCCTTTTCCTCGCTGGGCAGGGCTTCGATATCTTCCATACGGCGGAGCAGGTTCTTATCAACGATCATGCTTTCAGAATGCCCTACCAGGTAATCAACGGTAACGTTCAAGGCTTCTGCAATCTTTGCGGCGGTATCAATAACAGGTTGTTAGTCGGAGAAAGCAACTGAACGGCTTGGTGCTTGACGGAGGTAGCTGCAACCGAGAAATTCCTGGGAGTGGTGTAGGCAGTTTGAGAGCTGCCATTCTGTGCCAGTACCCGCCACTGGTAATTGCCGGGATTGAAATTAAAGGAAAAAGTGTTCTTCTTTACGATCGTATCCAAAACCAGGCTGCCGGGAGAGGCAAAATTAGGGGTAACAACTTGCAAATGATAGGACAAGGCATTATCCACCTTGTCCCACCAAAAACTTATTTTATAGCTGGTACTTTGATATTGGTCTACAGGGCTTCGGGTTGAACTGTTTTTTTTTGCAATGGATGGCTCTATGATGGCATCACATGACGTCAATAGCCCTAAGGCAACAAATAATGACAAAAACAGATATGTAAAAAGACAAGGTTTCATTTCCGAATAATTTAAAAATATTCCATCAAATATATTAGAAAATAAAAAGCTGCCCAATAAGGGCAGCTTTGTCAGGCGACTGATAGTATTGATTTTCTGTGGGGCTTGGATGTTTTGAATTTAATTTGTTTAAATTCATGATACTTATTACGCTGTTCGATATATTCATATGCTGCCGAATAGCTATTTATAAACCAGTCAGTCCTGACACAATTTTCAATATTACTGGCAGTCGCTTCTTTGGAAGTATACTTATAGAGCAATCGCAAGAAGGTGGTAGTAATCTCGCTTAACAAACCCAATTGATTGATTTGCTCGATGCCGAAATGAATAGCAATGATACCATCTGTATGGCGCTCAAGACGAAGATACAGTATAGGGTTTACGAATTCGTGTATAATGCCAATTTCCGAGCTCTTTGCATCTCGCCGTTCCAATACAAAACGTAATTCCTCTTGATCAATAGCAGCCAGGAGCTTTATTGCCTGTTTGATGATACAAGAATAGGCCTTTTTAACTTCAACGTTATAAAAAGTCTTATCCAGTGGGGGATTCTTTTTCATATGTCTGATTGTTTGATGGTGAATGATTTAAAGTAGCTTTAGCTATGGTCTGCCATAGTTCAATAATCTGAGTCTGTTTCAACCCTCGTGGAATTCCTTTTTTCAATTCCCAATGCCTAATGGTTGAGGCGTTAACTTCAAGCAGAGCACCCAATTGTTCATAGCTATGCCCGAAACAATGCCGTAGTTGTTGAAGCTTTCCGGCTAAACTGTCGATCTCATGAGTGAAAGGATAATATTCTAAGAATCGAATGATGCCTGGGTAATGACGGATTTGCGGGAGTGCCCTGTCATTTTCCCAATAGGTGATACTGTCTTCAGATACCCCCATAAGTTCTGCCACTTCCTTTTGCAACAGCCCTTTTTCCATTCGAACTTTTTTGATATGTTCACCAATGGTTTGCGGATGCAATGGATAGCCTTGTTTACATGGTTTCTGAAGAGTTTTCTGGTATTGGTAAAAAGGCAACGCAGGAATGAAGCTATACGCCAAATACTTATCCCGAAGACTATTGCATTTGTAATCTTTAAATTGTCAAAATAGTTTTTAATTTTATTACATTTGGAAATTAAGTTCTGAAATGAATACCTACTCCTTGATGGTAAGAAAACGTGTAAAAGCCTATACCCTAACCGAAATCCTGGTGGTGCTGGTGATCATTGGCATATTGGTGCTGTTGGCGCTACCTAACCTGCTTCCCCTTATTACCAAAGCAAAAAGTACAGAAGCTAAACTGCAACTGGAACACCTTCAAACCCTGGAAAAGAATTATTTCTACGAACATTCCAAATACTCAAAGGACTTGGGTGAGATCGGTTTTATACAGGAAAAATTAAGTACCGAAAACAAAGACGGCCGTGCCAATTATCGTATCGAAATCACCAATGCAACCAATACGACTTTTACAGGAAGGGCTACTGCAGTAGTTGATTTTAATGGTAACGGAACATTCAACGTTTGGGAAATAGACCAGGATAAAACACTTAAAGAAGTAACCCCCGATTGATGTGCTGTTGTTAAAGATATTAGTGTTGGTCGGGCTGCTTGTGATCTTTATTCAGGATATAAAAAGCCGTGCGGTTTATTGGGTAGTGTTTCCAATTCTTGCAATTTCCTTAATCGTATTGCAATATAAAACGAGTAATGGTTTAAATGAGATATGGCAACCAGCAATAATTAACGTAGGCTTTTTGTTATTACAGTTACTGTTGCTGTCTGTTTATTTTTCTGTTAAAAATAAGCGGTTCATCAATATTGCAGATGGTCTTTTAGGATTGGGTGATATCTTGTTTTTACTGAGTATTACCGTGTACCTGTCCGTGCTTAACTTTTTATTTTTTTATTTGGTCAGCCTGGTGCTTGTTCTGTTAGCCTGGATAATGGGACAATCTATTTTTGGTAAAAAGAATAAGCATATTCCGCTTGCGGGGATGCAGTCAATGGTGTTTATAGTATTTCTATCGTGCGACTGGTTGTTAAAAATAGTTGACCTGACAGACGATACTTGGCTAATTAACTTTATTGTAAAATGAACCTGGCAGAAGACATCATTATTAAAAGTGACGACCTTCACTGGCTGACGAAGGACCAGGCCTGGCATTATAAGGTGCTACCTAAAAACAAAAACGTCGATAGGACTACCCTTTATTGCGCTTCGGAAGCAGATACTTCTTCGCTAATTGCAGAACTGGAAATTTTGTTAGGCACTGAGGTTGCGCTGGATCCAATCCCAGAAAGTCAGATAGCACGGTTACTTTCCAAATATTATCTGAAGGAGAATGGAGCGCAGGTAACAAGGCAATTGCAGGATTCGCACAATGCAGACGATTTTTTAGCTAACCTGATCGGGGAAGCCAAAAACTTGAAAAGCAGTGATATCCATATTGAAAGCTACGAACATAAGTGCCGGGTAAGGATCAGGATAGATGGGATGATGGTGGAGCGTTATTTATTAAAACGCGAGGAATATCCCGGACTGATCAACAAAATCAAGATATTATCCAATCTGGATATTGCCGAAAAACGCCTGCCTCAAGATGGGCGGATCAATTTTAAGCATAAAGATCACCAGTTCGATATACGCGTATCCATTTTGCCTACCCTGCACGGAGAGAAAGTGGTTTTACGCCTCCTCAATAATGATGCAACCGACATCGACCTGAACAGCCTGGGCTTCTCAAAATTTGACCTGGATAACTATCTTCAGGGAGCCCTCCGACCAAACGGTATTTTGCTTATCAGCGGCCCCACAGGTTCGGGTAAAACGACCACCCTTTATGCCACGTTGAAACTGTTAAATAAGGAAACAAGAAATGTCTTAACTATCGAGGACCCGGTGGAATACACTCTGGAAGGAATTAACCAGGTACAATTGAAGGAATCCATAGGCCTGACCTTCGGGGCAGCCTTGAGAACATTTTTAAGGCAGGACCCGGATGTGATTATGGTTGGAGAGATCCGCGATACAGAAACAGCCAATATGGCCATTCGGGCCGCACTCACGGGGCACTTGGTACTATCTACCATTCACACCAATTCAGCGTGGGGAACGGTATCAAGGTTAATAGATATGGGGATTCCGCCCTTTCTGGTTGCAAGTACTTTAAATACAACGGCTGCTCAGAGATTGGTACGTTTACTTTGTCCCCATTGCAAGGAAGAAGTGCCTTTTGATAAAAACCTTTATCCGAAACAGTTTAAACCGTATAACAGAGTAACCCACCACTGTGTACCCAAAGGCTGTGAGCAATGCTATTACACCGGTTATAAGGGAAGAAAAGCAGTATATGAAGTCATACCAATAGACCAGGAACTGGCCTTTGAAATAAAAAACGGAAACATGTATATTCAAACGCTTTTAAAAGAGCGAGGAATACAAACTTTGGCGGAGAATGCTTTCAGGCTGTTTGATGACGGACTGACATCCATTGAAGAGATATATCCGCTGTTATTTAATTACTAGACCTTTATGCACAAGAGATTTACACGCCTTATCATCATACTTTTACTGTTTTGCAGCCCTTTCAAATTACTGGCGCAGCAAAGCCGTATACAAACATTGCAAAAAAGGCTGGACAGTCTTTCCAAAAGCGTGCCCGGTATCAACCAGAAAGTACAACTGCAGGTCGTAGGTGGTGGCGTTCAGCAGTATCTGGCAGGAATAGCCTCCTCCAATGGATTGAGTATTAGCATTGATCCGAAACTGAATTTTACGATCAATGATTCGTTTAATGATGTGACGGCATCTAATATCCTGGTGTTCCTCGCGCAGAAATACAACCTGGATGTTAATATAGTGGGATCGATCATCTACGTGACACCTTACCAGGACCCGGCACAGTTCGTCAAACCACCAATTAAGGAAATTAATGCAAGATACAATGCAGCCGATAATACCCTGTCCCTTGCTTTAGATAATGATAGCCTGACCGCTGTTGCCAAGAAAATCACCCAGGTGTCCGGTAAAAACATGGTTATCCAGAGCGGCCTTCAAGGTAAACGGGTATTGGGTTTTATTGCCAGTGCCCCATTTGAAACTGCGATGGATAAACTGGCATTTGCAAATGAGATTAAAGTGGTAAAAACAAATGACAACTTTTACGTTTTTCAGCCGCTCAGTGAAAATGAAGAGTTATATGTCAACGGAGATAAAAGCACAGCAGTAAGACGGACATTTCGCCCTGCTAGCCCGGGAGGT
>DATHLW010000019.1:0-4386 GCA_035487675.1 Mucilaginibacter sp.
TATTATTTACCGTTCATTGCCAGTACGGCTTTGGGCGATTGTGGAAAAAAGTTGTTAAATATATCTGCCGTTTTGCCTACGTGTATTTCAAATTCGTCGTTTTGCATGGCAGTAAGCAGGTCGTCGGCTACCTGTTTTGGAGGGATGCCGTTGGTGGCTCCGCCAATCTCGGCCGAGAACTCGGTATCAACTAATGGAGGCATTAGTTCAAATACCTTTACCGGAGTATCTTCCAGCATAATGCGCAAACTGTTGGTGTAAGAATGTAAAGCAGCTTTACTTGCACCATAAGTGGGCAGGCTGTTGGCCCTCGCAGCAAATGCCACGATGGACGATACATTGATAATGGCTCCTTTTGACTGTTGTTTCAACAGGGGCAGCAGCAATTCGTTCAGACGGATGATGGCGAGGTAGTTAGTCAGTATTTCTTCGCTGGCTTTTTCAAATGCGTTGATGCCGGGTGCGGTCATGTTGTAAACGTAGGCGCTGCCTGCATTGTTGATCACTACGTTCAGGTTAGGGTATTCCTTTTGCAGTTGGGTAACCAGTTTGTCTACATCTTCGGCGTTGGTTACGTCGCTAACAATATCAGTGGTGTTTTTTAATTTGGCAATTGCTTTATCCATGCGTTCCTTATTGCGGCCGGTGATGATCACCTGGTTACCTGCTTCGGAGAATAATTTAGCCATTTCGAAACCGATACCGGCACTTCCGCCGGTGATCAATATGGTGTTGTTTGTTGTTTTCATTTTATTTATATTATTAAGTGATTAACTATTTTGAATAATTCAAAAGATTAATGATCTGACACAATAACCACCGGCCCTTTCGCTTTACTGCGTTTTACAACAAATAACAGCAAAGGCAGTGTTATGGCAAACAATAATCCGATCAGTAAATAGGAGTCGAGGTAGCTGAGTAAAGTTGATTGCTTTACAATTGCCACATCGATCGCTTTCGCGGCCAATTTTTTAGCATCCAGCAGGGTTTTGCCTTTGTCCTGGAAATAGCTGGTGTACCTTACAATACGTTCATGCACCTGTGGGTTGATGTCGGTAATATTGGCCAGCATATCGGTACGGTGCAGCTCTGTACGCCTCGCCGAGTATGTGTTGACGATGGAAATACCAAACGATCCGCCTAACTGCCGCATCATATTATTGAGGGCACTTCCCTGCGGGATGTCTGCTGGTTTAAGGGACGACACCGCCAGTGAACTTAAAGGTACTGTGAGCAGCGCGATACCCAAAGCGCGTGTGATCAGCGTTATACTAATGTTGCTTGCCGAAGTATCCAGGCTCATGTGCCCCATTTCCCAGTTAAAGAAAATGAACAGTAAAAAGCCAACGGCTATTATCGCTGGCGGTGACACTCCTTTTTGCAGCAGTTTGCCTGTCAATACCAACGCTCCTAAGGCTATTATAGAGCCGGGTAACAGTAATAAACCTGTTTGTGTTGGGGTGAAACCCAGCAAACGCTGAGCAAATACAGGTGTAAGATAAATAGTAGTAAACAGGCCCAGTCCAGAAACAAACGTTAGTATAGCGGCAATAAAAAGGGTTTTACTTTTTAATACCCTCAAATTAACAACCGGGTAAGATACGCGAAGCTCCCACAATATAAAGGCTGTAAGGGCTACTGCGGCGGCTACTGATAACACTATGATGTAATTAGCAGCGAACCAGTCGTCTGTTTGGCCGCGTTCTAACACGGTTTGCAGGCTTCCTATGCCGATAGTCAAAAGGATAATACCCAGCCAGTCGATCTTGCCGTTGCCGTTAGGGCTTTTGTTGGGCGCTTCGGGCAGCAGGAAATAACAGGATATAATGGCAGCTATACCTATTGGCACGTTAATATAAAATATCCATGGCCATGAATAATTTTCGGTAATAAAGCCACCCAGTGTAGGGCCTATAGTTGGACCGATGAATATGCCGATACCGAACAAGGCGCTGGCAGTAGCTATCTTTTCTTTAGGGAACATTTCGTAAACCACAGCTCCGGATACCGACAACAAAGCCCCACCACCTAATCCCTGCAAAAAGCGGAAAAACACCAGCACCCAGATATTGCCAGCCTGTCCGCACATAAAGGAACAGAATACAAAAAGGATGATAGAGCCGATGTAATAGTTTCTGCGACCGAGGGTGTTGGTCAGGAAGCTGGTCATGGGGATAATGATCACGTTGGCGATGGCGTAGGAAGTAATTACCCAAGCCGTATCTTCGAGCGTTGAGCCCAGGTTACCGCTCATGTAGTTTAAGGCTACGTTTACTATCGATGTATCTATCAACTCCATGATCGCTGCGCCTATTACGGTAACGATCAACAATTTTTTTTGAAACTCAGTCATAAATTATACCAATTGGTATTTTTAATTTTACAATTATCCCATTTACAAATCGCCAAACCAGTAAAGTGGGAGTGATTATTTCAGGACAAAATTAATATACTAATTATACCGAATGGTATTTTTATTGTCATAATTTGGGAGGGGAGTTGATTGGGTTGATTAGGTTAAGTAGTTGATTAGGTTATTAACTACGATAATTTTCAACTAAATCAACTGTTTCATATTGTCCCAAGCAATCCCGGGTTAAGAAACGAACAGGACAGTATACTAAACCTTCATTGCAGTTAGAGGTTTTTTTTATTGATATGCTTTTGTAACTTCGGGTAAACCTTACTTCGATGTATATTAACTATGAAAATGGAAACAAAATTACTGTTCATACCTTTCGGGATTTTTTCAAATATGTTAACGAAAGATGGTATAAATTTTATCCGCCAGTTATATTCATTATAATAATTTTTCTATTGTGGTTTATTGGGCATGAGAAAGCATTGAACCTAACGTTTAATGGGACAATCGAAAAAGTTCGATATGACGAGCCAAAACATTCACCATACATTACAATCAAAGGGGTCGAATATGAATTAGGTTACAGTCATTGGATTAATTATAAAGACACGCTTGCAATTGGAGATATTGCTATAAAGAAAAAAGGAACTACCGATTTTATTTTGATTAAGCGTAAAAATTAGTTTGTCCCAACTTGCATATCATTACGCTGCCAGCTGGGAGCCTGCAACTGCCCCATTTTGTCCCAAGCCATCCCGGGTTAGAAAACGAACAGGACAGGCAAAGTTCATTAGTTGACTCACCCGGTCATTGCTTCGCTCGACCACCCTCTCTGCTTTGCAAAGAGGGTTTTAAAAAAATGTTTTACCCCTCTTTGCGGCTTGCCGAAGAGAGGGGCGACCAGCGTAGCGTCGTCGGGGTGAGTAGAATAGGCGCTTGTCCCACTCTGTCTCAAACCATCCCGGGTTAGAAAACGAACAGGACAGTAAACTGGAGGATGATTAAGCTAATTAGGTAATTGTCGGGCCTTATTATTTTCATTGCCGTCCCATTTATGGGGCGGATTGGATAGTTTAACTATTTTGGCTTCAGCCCAAATCACCCACATTTGGCTAAAGCCTTTCCTGGATTGCCTTTATTCCGTCGGCTAAAGCCAACGGCAATGAATCAGGTGTTATTCAACCAAATCAACTTAATCTAACCAAATCAACTTAATCCAACCCAACTAACTATTAAAACAAACACGGCAACGGGGTTCGTAGCTTTCTTTTTCGCCTAAGAGGATGGTGCCTGCATCGGGCACCAAACGGTAGGAATATAATGCAGGGTTACCGCATTTAACACACACGGCATGCACCTTGGTTACCGATTCGGCTATGGCCATCAGGTCGGGCATGGGGCCAAAGGGTTTGCCTTTAAAATCCATATCCAGTCCGGCAACTATAACCCTTACACCACGGTTGGCGAGGATGTTGCATACGTTTGGCAGTTCATCGTCAAAAAACTGGGCCTCGTCAATACCTACCACCTGCACATCGCTGCCAAGTAATAATATGGCCGATGAATTATCTACGGGTGTAGAATGGATGGAGTTGGCGTCATGCGATACAACATCAGTTTCGTGGTAACGATCATCCGTGCGGGGCTTAAATATCTCGACGCTTAGCCGGGCTATTTGCGCACGGCGCAACCGGCGTATCAGTTCCTCGGTTTTACCCGAAAACATGGAACCGCAAATCACCTCGATACTGCCACCCAGTTCACTTCTACGCCTAAAAACATCTTCGCTATACAGCATTTCAAACTCCTTATAGCCGGCAAATATCATAATTAAATGTTATTTTTGAGAAGCATTTGCATATATCGCCATGAAGCAACAGGAAGTTTTTAAAAAGATAGGCACCATTATAAAGGAGATAAACGACCAGTACAATTACCTGGTAGAAAACGAAAACGAGCTGAATGATCTTGAGCTTGAATTGTTTGTCGCCAACGCACATTTCCTGGCCGATCACTCCGAAGTA
>DATHLW010000020.1:0-3397 GCA_035487675.1 Mucilaginibacter sp.
AGCAATCTTCTTCCATGTTTTTTTATCATTCGAGTATTCCAGTAAGTATTGATAATAGATCGAATCTGATCTGCCAAATAATTGTGTGCCTTCTTCAGCAAAGTTGATTTGTACAGAATTAACGTTATATATTTTTTGTAAATCAACCATGATCCATTCGCCCTTATTTCCGGTTTGAGCGCTCCAGTACTTTCTAATGTTTTCTCCCGTTGCATTTTCTTTTGGATGTTCTGGTAAAGACGAAGAAACCTCGACTGGTTTATTATAAGAAAGCAGCATGCCAGATGGCTGGTAATCTTCTGGCCCTTTCATGAGTTTTTGTGGTACTATATGAGGGAAATCACCAAAAGCCGTATAAGTATAAAAGGTTCCATCTTTATCAAGAAACGCCGGGAATAGCCCCAGGCGGCGTTCGAATGACTCCTTGACCGAAATAGTCATCGTCATGATAGACCAGTAATTACCAAATTTATCTTTGAAGGTGCTGCCATGCCCCGCTCCGGCTATAAAACCTTCGGGCTTATATGAAAATAGGTCATTGTCCGCCAGTTTAAACGGCCCGAGAGGTGAGTCTCCAATATAAAGCCCATCGGCGTAACTCTTAAATTGAGTACCAGGCGCTGAATACTGTAGGTAGTATTTTCCGTTTATTTTGTTCATCCATGCCCCTTCAATATAAGGTTTCACCTCCTTTGTGTTATAATCATTTGAACGTTCCCAGCCATGGTCAGCTATATTACTTTGTATAAGGCCAACCGGTTCGCCAATCAAATCAAAAGTTTTAGTGTTGAGTTCAACGCCGTAAATTGGGGTAACATTTGATGTGCCGTAATACAAATAAAGCTGGTCATTGTCGTCGTGAAATAAGTCAGGATCACTTAACTGTTTTTTAAAGGTCTCAACCGTCAACTTCCAGTTGCCCATAGCAGGGTCAGCCGTTTTGTAGATACCTTTGTTATTTTTAAACCAGTTCGTCGCCATGAAATAAAGCGTATCATTCATTTCAACAACTGTAGGCGCATAGTCTTCCCAGGGAAGGTCATGGGAGGTGATAAATTTCCAATTGATCAGGTTATCCGAACTCCAGTATCCTCCGGACTTTGATGCGAAAAGATAATATTTACCCTTGAATAATACCATGGTAGGATCTGCAGCTTCACGGCGGGACGGCTTTGTTAATTGAAAACGATAACTTAAGTTTAGTGGGTTAGCAAATGTGTTTTGTTTATTCCCACTTTGCGCGTATGTGTTTACTGTACAAACTGTTAAAAACAAATACAATACACCGCTGATAAGTGCATTCCGCGAAATTTGTTGAAGTATACTTTTCATTTTCTATTTTTTCAACTCATCAATTGCCACCTGCGGCACCAATGCTTTATGCACTTTTTCAACGGTCGTAATTTTCGCCAGCGTAAACGATTTGGTCAATTTGATATTTTCACTTGAAGCGCCGATTTTGATTTTATAAATTCCAGCATCTGCAATCCACGCAGACTTGTCTGTGTAAAAAGAAGCCAGGTCTTTTGGATTTAGCGTAAACCTCAGTATCTGCGATTCACCGGGTTTTAATAAATCGGTTTTGGCGAATCCCTTTAATTCTTCCAGTGGTTTATCCAATGTGGTATGCGGTGCGCTTAAATAAAGCTCAACCACTTCTTTGCCGGCAACTTTTCCAGTATTGGTAATGACCACTGTTGCTGTCAATTTTTTGTTGAAAGTGGTCGCGCTTAGTTTCAGATTACTGTAGGCGAATTTGGTATAGCCTAATCCATAACCAAACGGATAGGTTGTTTTTACACCAAAGGAATTAAAATACCTGTAACCAACGTAAATCCCTTCATCATAAACACTTTCAACCGGGCGATTTGCCGGTGTTCCAGGAAAACTTTTTGCGGATGGCTCATCTTCATATTTAACCGGGAATGTAGTAGCAAGCTTGCCTGATGGATTTACCTCGCCAGTCAAAACATCTGCAATGGCATATCCGGCCTGAAGCCCAGGCTGCCAGGCTAGTAAGATGGCATCTGCATTGCTGTTCCAACTGTTCATTTCGATAGCGCCACCAATGTTCAGTACAACAATCAGCTTTTTCCCTTTGGTATGAAAGGCGTCGGCTACGGCTTTTAATTGTGATTTTTCAAGGTCTGATAGGTTAAAGTCGTCCACTTTTCTATCTGCCCCTTCACCAGCGTTCCGTCTGATGGTAAAAATTCCGATATCGTCTTGATCAGCTGCGGTGCTAATATCAGTGCCTTTTAATTCGGCCTCCGGTACCAGGTGAGGGCTTCCTAATACCATATTTTTTTCGGGATGCGTTGTCAAGTCCGCCTTTATTTGTGCTGTGTATAATGCCTTTAGGCCTGCATCTGGAATATTACCAATTTGCGAAAGCGCTTGGTCAAGTGCAACGCTGGAAGCTACCACAACAGCCCCGCTCCCTGTGCCGCCAATCACCGGTTTATAAGAACCAACACCAAAAAGCGCTACCTTTTGACTTTTATTTAACGGAAGAGTATGATTGTCATTTTTGAGTAGCACCATGCCTTCCGCCGCCGCATTCCTGGATAAGATCGCATGGGCTTTTAAATCGGGCGTATTAGAATATTGATATTTTTTAAATGACGGTGTTTTCAGGATGTATAGTAATACACGTTCCACATTTTGGTCAAGTATCTTAACGTCCAGCGTTCCGTTCTTTACAGCATCTATTATAGCCTGTTGTTGCCTCGGTGTTCCCGGTTCAAGTAAGTCGTTCCCGGCTTTCATTTGAGCAACAGGATCTTTACCGCCGAACCAATCCGTCATCACCATGCCCTTAAATCCCCATTCATCACGCAGTATCTTGGTTAGCAGATCATTGCTTTCCGAAGTGTAAGTACCGTTGATCTTATTATAGGAACTCATAACCGTCATTGGCTGCGCTCTCTTTACCGCGATTTCAAAACCGCGCAGATAGATCTCTCTTAGCGCACGCTCACTGATAATCGCATTTACCGAATTACGATTGCTTTCCTGGTTATTGGCAGCGAAGTGTTTAATAGATGTTCCCACCCCATTGGATTGAATGCCATTTACCATTGATGCAGCCATGAAGCCCGATAGATAGGGGTCTTCAGAAAAGTATTCAAAGTTCCGACCGTTCAACGGGTTGCGCTGAATATTCATACCCGGCGCAAGAATGACATCAACTCCGTATTCTTTAATTTCATTACCAAACCCGCTTCCAACCTTTTTAACCAGGGAGGTGTCCCATGAAGAAGCTAGTAACGTACCAACCGGCCAGGCAGTAGCATAATACGTTTTTGAGCTATCGCCTTTTCGAATAGGATCGATACGAACGCCGGCCGGGCCATCGGAAAGAACCGTACCCGGTATGCCGAACCTACTAAGGCTC
>DATHLW010000021.1:0-7052 GCA_035487675.1 Mucilaginibacter sp.
ATGTAAAGGATGCCGACTAAAGGGAACCAGTTTAAAACAAATACTTTAAAGGACGATAACAAATCCGACCGGTCTTCGCCGAAAAGCGAAAGGCCCGCTAAGCAAAGGCAGGAGAAGATGCCGTCGTTCACACTAAGTGACGGGCGCTTTGCCAAGGTAGCCGGATTGTTCCTCCTTATCCTTTCCATCTTTTTCCTCATTGCCTTTACCTCCTACCTGTTCACCTGGCAGGAAGATCAAAGCTACGTATCACCCGCAAACGGCGGCTGGCACAACTTATTTAAAACACAACAGGAGCTTCTTGATAACGGCATTAAAAACCCGGTGGTAGAAAACTGGCTCGGTAAATTTGGGGCATTGCTATCTAACCAGTTTATTTTTCAATGGTTTGGCGTAGCTTCGTTCCTGTTTGTTTTTGTATTCTTTATTGTGGGGTACCGCCTGCTTTTCAAAGTGCGTTTATATCCCTTAGGTAAAACAATAGCCTACTCTTTATTTCTGCTGATATTCACTTCGGTTACGTTAGGCTTTTTTCATGCCTTTATCAGCGATGTACCACATTTTTTAGAAGGCAACTTTGGTTTCTGGACCAACCGGCTGATGGCCGCCCAGGTTGGCCAGGCAGGTATCGCAGGCATACTGGTGTTTGCCGCATTAACCGTGCTCATCATCGCTTACAATATTGATTTCAAGATACCTGCACGTAAGAAAAAGGGATTGAATGAGGATGTCGTTGACAATGTAGTTCCTGAGGCCTACGAACGCGAAGAGGATTACTTGTCGAGACCCGTTGAATGGCCAAAGAACGGCAACCGTATGAAAAATGGTTCGGTTGAAGAAACTGTTTTAGAGAACACCGTTTTTCATGAGCCGATGGTTTTAAAACCTGAGACTTCAAGCCACGAACCGGAGTTTGAGGACGAGATACCACTTACTATTGATACCACCCGGCCAAACAAGGAGTTAAGTATAGAACAGGCGGATGACGAGAACCAAAAAGGATTGTTAGAACAGTTTGGTATTTATGATCATAAACTCGAACTGTCAAACTATAAATATCCAACGCTTGACCTGTTAGAGAATTATGGTTCCAACAAGATCACTGTTAATTCGGAAGAGTTGGAAGCCAACAAGAATAAGATCGTTGAGACGCTGAACCATTATAATATCGAGATCGATAAGATAAAGGCAACTATAGGGCCAACGGTTACGCTGTACGAGATTATCCCTGCACCAGGTGTACGTATCTCCAAGATCAAGAATCTGGAGGATGATATCGCATTGAGCCTTGCCGCTTTGGGTATCCGTATCATTGCCCCTATGCCGGGCAAGGGCACTATCGGTATCGAAGTACCTAATCAAAACCCGGAAATGGTTTCCATGCGGTCGATACTGTCTACCGAGAAGTTCCAGAATACCACGATGGACCTGCCCATCGCCCTCGGTAAAACCATATCCAACGAAGTCTTTATTGCCGATCTGGCCAAGATGCCGCACTTATTGGTAGCAGGTGCAACAGGTCAGGGTAAATCGGTTGGTATCAATGCCATATTGGTATCATTGCTATACAAAAAACACCCTGCGGAGCTGAAATTTGTTTTGGTCGATCCTAAAAAAGTAGAGTTGACCCTATTCCGCAAGATAGAAAGACATTTCCTGGCTAAACTACCTGACGAGGCCGATGCTATTATCACCGATACCAAAAAAGTGGTAAATACGCTGAATTCGCTTTGTATCGAGATGGATCAGCGTTATGATCTTCTAAAGGATGCCGGGGTACGTAACCTGAAGGAATACAACCAGAAATTCATCAACCGTAAAATAAGCGACCCGGAAAAACACCGTTATCTTCCTTTTATTGTACTGGTGGTTGACGAGTTTGCCGACCTGATGATGACCGCAGGCAAGGAGGTAGAAATGCCTATAGCCCGTTTGGCGCAGCTGGCCCGTGCGGTGGGTATCCATTTGGTGATCGCAACACAGAGGCCATCGGTAAATATCATCACGGGTACTATTAAGGCTAACTTCCCTTCGAGGCTGGCATTCCGTGTACTGTCAAAGATCGACTCACGCACCATATTGGATGCAGGCGGTGCCGATCAGCTGATCGGTCGCGGGGATATGTTACTTTCAACAGGCAGCGACCTGATACGTTTGCAGTGTGCCTTTGTGGATACGCCCGAAGTGGAAAAGATATCCGACTTTATCGGCAATCAGCGCGGCTACCCTACCGCCCTGCTGCTGCCAGAGTATGTTGGAGAAGGTGAAGCCAGCAGTTCTAAAGAATTTGACCCGGATGACCGCGACCCAATGTTTGACGAAGCAGCCCGTTTGATCGTAATGCATCAACAAGGATCAACCTCGTTGATACAACGTAAGCTAAAGCTTGGCTATAACCGTGCAGGCCGTATTATCGATCAGTTGGAAGCCGCAGGTATAGTTGGCCCGTTTGAGGGGAGCAAAGCCCGTGACGTACTCTTTAGCGATGAGTATAGCCTTGAAAGACATTTGGAAAGTTTATCAAAACCAATTTAATATTAAACCTGTTGCTTATTCCGCCATCTTAACTATAATGGAATAAGAATAAAATACCTATGAAAAGAATACTGTTATACCTCCTGTTAACCGGACTGACCCTTAACTACGCATTTGCACAAAAGGATGCTGACGCCAAAAAAATATTGAACCAGGTAAGCGCCAAATACCGCTCTTACGATGTCATAAAAGCTGATTTTACTTTTACTTACGAAAACCAGCAAGCAGGCACCAAAGCCAGCCAATCAGGCACTATGATATCCCGCTCTAAAGCAAATAAATATAAAGTAACAATCTTTAGTCCTGAAGATAAGCTGGCTGTTGACGAGGAGATCATTAGCGATGGGAAAAGTCAGTGGACCTACGTTAAAAAGAATAAGGAAGTAGAGCTTAGCCAGGTTGATAACAGCAGCGAAAGCATGAACCCTGCGCAAATATTTACCATTTACGAGAAAGGTTATAAATATGTATACGATGGCGATGCCAAAGTTGACGGCAAGTTATGCCAGGTGATCGACCTGACGCCAGAGGATGAAAACAAGCCTTTCTTCAAAATACGCCTATCCATTGACAAAGCCAAAAAGCAAATATTCAGCGCCATGATATTCGACAAGAATGGGAGCCGTTACAATTATATCATTCACACTTTCACGCCTAATGTAAAAGTACCCGAAAGCACTTTTACATTTGATAAAAAGAACTATCCGGGGGTGGAATTGGTGGACCTGCGGTAGATTTGAGATGTTAGATATGAGATTTGAGACCTAAAACCTTACCCAATATGACGGAGTTACAAATTCCACCTGCTGCAATTAAAGACAAAGATTCATTTGAAATTCTTCGCGTTTGGGCTGCTTTTAAGGAACAGCATGTAACTATTCATTCCGGTCTAAATGGCGAAGCTAAAGACTTTGGTTATCTGCTTGCTGAATTAGCCTTACATGGTTCAAAATTGTATTCTCAAAGATACAATATCTCAGAAATTGAAGCATTAAAAGACATATTGGACGGATTTAATGCTGAAATCATAAAAGAATCAGGCAATCCCACCGGCAACATTGAAGAATAATATTCTATTTTTTCTTCTTGAAAACGATCTGCTCATAACGCGGTCCAAAGGAAGTTGAAATATTGGATGTAAGTATTAGTTTGGCTGTGTCAACAGAGGTGATCGTATAAGTAGGGGATACTGTCTGATTTCTTGAAACTATTCCATTTATACTGATATAATTATTTAGCCAGTCAACCCGGTTGGTGCTGGTTTCGATCCCATAAAGTGCCGTATCAACATAGCTATCCAGCCCCTCGTTAATAAACAGGTTACCGAACTTAGTAAATTTGTAATAATCTGTTGCAGTCCCGTGGTACATCACATTACTGCCATTATAGGAGACAGTATCTGTTACAATATTCCAGTTACCAACAAGTGTAGTAGTAGTTATTAGTGTAGTACTTGTATCAGTTTTTGACGGAGGAGTGTAGGGTATTACGTCATTTTTACTGCATGAGAATATGGCTGTACTGATAACTGCAATCAAAGCTAAGGTGTAAATAATTTTCATAATTGGGTCTAAATATAATTACTTGTTAGTTTACAGGCTGGCAAAAATACCTGTTTTTCTTACTTACGTTGATGCAATGTAAAACGCTACAATAAAAAATTAATTATACATTAAAACGCCAATTCCTCTATGATCATCGGTTCATTAAAGTTGCTGTAGCGCAGCCAGTGCGGGGTCACTTTTATATGGATAAGGCCGGGCCAGGTTTCCGTACGTTCGCGCCCGTCAGGATAAGCCCTGTAATATACTTCTCGTAAATTATCCGCTTCACTGTCATCCCCTAAAACTTCTGCGGTCCCTTCATATTGAACGGTTATCTCATCATCCCATCCTATCACCAATGCTACATTTGGGTTATGCAATATATTCTGATACTTGCGCGATGCTTTCACTGTATCGAAAATGATTTCAAGGTTCAATGAAACCGCTATGCCTACTACGGCAGCTTCAGGTTTACCTATATGGTCGACAGTTGAAACTATACCTAGTTTTTGCTGATTGATGAATTGATAAACCAGTTCCTTCGTCATATCCCGCAAGCTATTTTATTAAAATTAGAACTTATTATTGGCATCCGCAAAAAGCAAGAAATCTATAATAAACCGTTGATCGCTAATTAATCAACAAAAGTTTTTAAATTGAGCCAACCAATAAATCTAAATCGATGTTAAAAAAAAACGTATTCTTTTTACTTATCCTGGTTGCTTGTTTTGGGTGTAAAACCAAGGAGCACACCAAGCCTGTTGTTACAATCCCAGACGTGCCGAATGACCAGCATATATCTGTGCTGACACAACACAATAACAACACAAGGGCAGGTTTAAATGATCAGGAGAAGAAGCTGACTACCAGCAATGTAAACTCACAGAAGTTTGGCAAGCTATTTACATTAAGTGTTGATGACCAGGTATATGCACAGCCACTTTTGGTAGGTAACCTGAACATATCTTCTGGCAATCATAACGTTGTTTATATAGCCACAGTGAATAATACATTGTATGCTTATGACGGCGACAGCGGCAAACTATACTGGAAGCAAAACTATACCGCATCCGGCATGCGCGCGCCGAAAAACACAGATATGACAGGCGCCTGCGGTGGTCAGTATGAAGATTTTAGCGGCAATATCGGTATAGTGGGTACCCCGGTTATCGACTCGGTCGCGCGAACTATTTACTTTGTAGCCAGGAGCACCAGCAACGGGGCAAGTTTTGTTCAGTATCTGCATGCAGTAAATATCATCGACGGCAGTGAACGCAGCGGCAGCCCTGTGAAAATAACCGCTACTTATAATGGCACCGGTGATGGTAATGTAAACGGCGTTATAACTTTTGATGCACAGCGGCAAAACCAGCGCCAAGGTTTAACATTGGTTAACGGGATGGTGTATGTAACCTTCTCCTCACATTGTGATTGGGGGCCATATCATGGCTGGATATTGGGCTATAACGCGACATCATTGCAGCAGCAAATTGTTTATAACGATACACCAAACGGCTATGATGGTGGTATATGGGAAAGCGGTACGGGGATGGCAGCCGATGCACAGGGAAACCTTTACCTCGTTACCGGGAATGGGACCGTTGGAGCAGGTACCGATCCAACTGTACTAACCAACCGCGGAGAAAGCGCTTTAAAGTTATCTGTATCAGGATCGACGCTAAATGTAGTTAGCTACTTTACGCCCTTTAATTTCCAAACGCTTGAAAATAATGACCTGGATTATGGTGGCATGGGCGCCTTTTTGATACCAAACTCTAATTATTACTTTACCGGATGCAAAGACGGCAATATTTATTTGCTGAATAAGGACAACATGGGTGGCTTTACCACCACTACAAATAATATACAGCAAACCATCTTCCTGAACGGGAACGCCAATATGCATTGCCAGCCTGCTTATTATAAAGGAAGCACAAATGAATTTACATATATATGGGCGGAGAATGACCAGTTACGCGCTTTCCCTTTTAACCGGGGCAGCAACCAGTTTGACGCAGGCAACCAGGTGATAGCAACTATCACAGGCCCCATGGGGCAAAGTGGTGCGGTGTTGTCTGTTTCATCAAATGGGGCAACAGCCGGAACAGGTATTTTGTGGGCCTCTTACGCCGCAACAGGTGACGCTGAGCATACTGTTAGCCCCGGCATACTCAGGGCTTTTGATGCAAGCGATGTGACTAAAGAGTTATGGAACAACAATCAAAGCGCTGCTGATTATGCAGGTAATTATGCCAAGTTTTCATCCCCTACCATAGCAAACGGGCATGTTTACCTGCCTACGTTTTCGGGCCAGGTGGTGGTGTATGGATTAAAATAAAGATGTAACAAAATAGCGATGGGTTTGAACCATCGCTATTTTAAATCATTCCGCATTTCCTGCTTTAACCCTCCGCTCCATCACCTCCCTCCAGGTAGTCAGGATATAACCGTTCTTAGTCAAAAATTCTTTTAGTCTTGGGTCGATCATTGCCAGTAAATCACCTTTCCGTTTTTTTCCTGTATCAGAAATATACTTGAAAGTCTCCGATGGGAAGGTGCAATGCATAATCACCATCGTTAACCCCGGACTAAGTCTGCCAATACTTTCAATATAATGATCGGTGTACCATTTTTGTATTTCGGTGTCTGTTTTATGTTCAATATCGGGCATCTGCCAGTCGTAGCTGGAGTTGTGCAGGTCATCCAGTACGGGCAATCCGTTCTTCCACAACATAGTACCAATATCCTTTACTTTGCTTAATTCAGCCGGTTCGGGTATGGCCATTCCTTCTGTATATTTCCCCTGCTTCTTTAGGTTACCAATAGTTGCCGCCTTAGCCTCAGCACGGTAGAACAGGTCATCGCCGCCGGGAAACATCACCGGTATTTGTTTCTCTATACCGAGTTTCAGATATTTTTCAAGAAAAGCGTCTTTGGCGAATAGCGTTCCCATGTGCGAGTCGAGGTGGGTCG
>DATHLW010000022.1:0-4552 GCA_035487675.1 Mucilaginibacter sp.
AAAGATCGCGCCATTGCCATTATTGCCCGGGTAATGGAAACCCAGGTTTTCAACGTTTACTGCCAGTTGGTCGCTTAAGCCCATTTTGTATTCTTTAAAGCAAGGAAAGCATTTTTTTCCAGTTCAGCTATTTCGATAAGATAATCGCCCATTTGGTTAAAATCTTCCTGACTGCCTAATCTTCTTTTATATATCCCCGCAGCATGTACGGCTGCAGTGCGCCAAAGGTCGCCCGATTGCGTAAATATTTTTGAGATTTCCTGTAATTCCTCATTCTGCGTATAGGCTTGCGCCTCCTGCAAAAAGGCCGCATAAATATACCTGAACCCGCCTCCGCCCGTACCAATCTCCTCCTGCATGCGCACCAGTTGCGCCAGGTACGATCCAGCCTTTTGCAAGCCGAGCTTATCCCGCCAGTTCTTTATCTTTTTCCCCGTGTACTTAATGCCCTTCACTCCTGCAAAGCTTCCCGGTATACGGAGCATCTGGTTCACATTAGTTTTAATACCAATTATGACCGCTTTTTTGATCTGCTCATCCGTAATTACGCTTTTACTTTGAGGATAGTACAACTGCCCCTTGGGCGCTAAGGCCCCTTTTGCAAAGCGTACACGCTCTAATTCATAGCTGGTGAGTTTGGTAGGCGTTTCCATTACGGGGTCACTGATGAGGTAATTATCATCTTCCTTGCCAAAAACGATCAGGTTATGGGCGTTGAAATGAAAACGATATTCACGCGGAAAATAAGAGAGGTAATATACACCCACCTGGCAACCTACTGGATGGCCCTCCTGCAACCGATCATTTAAATAACTTTCCGCTTGCTCCTTTGATCTGAATTTTTTCCTAATAACTGGGATACCCAATGCATTACAGGTTCTTTTAAAGATCGATCCCGGAAAAGTACGAAAGGCTATTGCCGGCCCATTATTAATTTTGATAAGCGGAACATAGCAAAAAAATAGTCCCGCCCCAATGCCAAAGGCTAGGGGTTCAGTGATCTTATTTAATGAGCTTTCGCGTAGTAAACTGCTGGTAACCCCTGATTCGCAATGTGCCGACTGGTGGTGTTCAAAATCAAGCTTCATGCACAGTCATAGTTTTTAAGTCCCGCACCTTTACATTAAAGGCATCGGCATATTTTTGCAGTTTTTTTTCAGATAATTTATTAAACACTTCGGGTTTCAAATGCCGTTTGATCTGCCATTTCCAAAAACCGGAATACCCGGCCAATATTTCCAAATCCATCAATCTGTATTCCATAAAAAATAACAAAGGACTGGCTTCACCATTTAATACTTGCTGTTTGGCCCTGGCGATACGTTCCTGTACATCCTTCCAGGCCACATCCAGCGCATTGATCTTTACATCCCATCCACTGCTCAGTTCGGTCACATATTTACCTGTGCTGTCGGTAGCATAACAAACCTCTTTTGTGATCTTACCGAGTGAACTCATATCCTGTGGCACATTTTCCTTTTTCATATTGACACGATTATGTGATTTTATGGATTAGTATAGATAAAAAACTGATTAACTGATCCCCAATCACTGATCACTAATTAACAAACAGTCAGCATCGCATACATATACGAGAAACGGGCACTTTCGGGAACCAATAATAATAACCTGTCGCCTTTTTTCAATTTACCGCTGTTGAACAGTTCATTGATCATCAGGAAAATTGATGCTGCGCCCACGTTCCCTACGGTATATAAATTGATAAACCATTTCTCGTAAGGGATACCGCCGCCGTAGATCTCTACCAGGTCGTATATTCTGCTCTTAAAAAAGTCGCTGGAAATATGAGGTAGAAAATAATCTATATCAGCAGCTGTAAGGCCCTTTTTATCCATTATCTCCTTTATTTTCTTGCCGCCCAGATGTACAATATTATCGCTCAGCAAAGTGATATCCTGTTTTACACTAAAGATAGATTTATTCATGATCTCCTCAGGTGTGTAATCCATAAAGCCTTTCAGTGAACCGTCTTCCATCTTTTCGCCTCCCATATACATACAGGTATCCATTACATTAGCATAAGAGGCCCCCTCTATCCAGTCAATACGGAGACTCAACCCGTTTTCATTTGGCTTATCAGACATTAAAAATGCCGATGCACCATCTGACAGCATCCATCTTAAAAAATCCTTCTGGAAAGCAATGAAAGGGTTTTCTTCCATTTCTTTCAACTTCTGCGCTTCTTCCTCAAATACATCTGAAACAAGTAATCCCGAAAACCTCTCAGATCCGGTAGCTACTGCCAGCTTGGTCTCGCCGGATTTGATAGCGAGATAAGCATATTTAATAGCATGCATCCCCGCACAACATACCCCAGAAGGCGAAACAACTTCGATAGACTCTGCTTCGGGCAGCCAGCCGTGAGTCATTACACCGTGGCTTGGCATCATCTGGTCTGGAGATGAAGTGCCACATGAAAGCAGTTCTAGCTCTTTTATTTTTTTAGGGCTATCCTTAAACAATTCCTTCACAGCCAGGGCGGTCATCTGCGCATTGGTATGCGTCGATTTGCCATTTTTATCCAAAGCATAATAGCGATTAATGATACCATTATTACGCAACACAATCTTTTTCGATTTAGATGGGCGGCCATCAATATAACCCAAATATTCTTCCATCTCATCATTCGGAACTGGATTATTCGGGAAATAGGCAGAGGTGGCGTTTATATAAACCTGGTTAGACATATTTTATATTACTTGTAAATAGTTTTGTTTTTTAGCTTTAATTCTTTTGGCCGAAAACGGCTTTATAAATATCGCATCTAAAATAAGAAGAACAGGGGCACCTAAAAATAGCGCCACAAAAAGATAATACTTAAATGCCGATATCCATAGTGCTTTGTTCTTTCGTTTGGCAATAAATTTCGCCCAGGCCGCAAAAATAAATTTTGCCTTGCCTTCAATAAACATTAACGGATATTTTACTATAACAGCTTTCTGCTCCAATAGTTCATGTTGCAGGTTTTCCCATTCCCCGTTTTTCAGATACTTTGCTACGGTAGATCCAAAAACAGCTGTATGTTTAATATCTTCATCGGATACCCCCGGTTTCGGGAAAATATTCAAATATCTTTCTTTTTTCCCTGTAAGCATCCAATAAAAAATGGTGATAAAGCTTATAGGGTTTGAATGTTTATCCACCAAAGCAATATTTCCTACTAATATTCCCCCTGCATCTTTTAACGATTTGCGCATCCTATCGTAAGCATTTAGCCACATATTTCGGCCGGCGCTAATGGTGACTACAGGCGTATCTTTTAAAATCGCCTTAAAATCAGGGTGATTGACTATTGAATTCGACGGGATGCTTGGCGACAAAAACCAGGGCTGATACCCCAGAATTACAAGGTCATACGATTTTTCCTTTAGTTCAAATGGCTGCAAAGCAGTGGGTACGCTCAACACACAATCAGGCATTACAGAAAAAAAGTGATTGCCCTTCCACGGGAATTTATATTCAGTGATGGGTTTAACCTGCACTTTCTCAACCGTTACACCGGCTTCGGCAATAGGCGTTGTGAATGAATTGATGATGTCGCCCATCTGGCCCGACTGTGTATAGTAAATAGCCAATACTTTTTTATTCATTCCGCTGCAAAGTTATAATTCTTCCTTGTGCAACACTTTTGAATTTTCGCAGTAGTCTAAAATAGCATGACGTACTGCCGGGGGGAGGTTCTTAAAATTCTTTATGATCAGCACTTTATCCTTTTCTATATCTGCATGATATTTCACAATCTTTGGCGCACGCTCCTCAATAGCAAGCCTCAAAAAATGGAACTCTGTGTTATCCGGATCGGCTAATAGGACTGTTTCCAGTTTTATACGGCCCTGTTTAAAAAAACTGAGCCTTTCCTTCGGTTTTTTTAGCAAACCAGCTTTTTTCATCAGCAAGGCCCCTTCATAACCATCCCTTTCCTTTTCAGGTGCTGATTTTATGGTTTCAAGTTCATTGTTAACTGCATCCAGACTACCCGATTTCATCACCTCGTAAAACTCAGCCTTCTCAAATTTTTGCGGATGCGCCTTCCCTTTTGTTAACCCAACTACCAGGAAAAAAACACTTACAAAAACCAATTTAATTCTCATAATTATAGATTAAACAGTACCAAACATAATAAATAATAAATGCCGCGGCAACAGTTATAAGATATGATACCTGCACTCATAAATATGATAATAAACTGCAAAACACGGCTTATATTACAAACATTATGCTTAAAAACTAATTAACTTTTGCTTACTTTGAGGCTGCATTTTTTATTGCAGCAATAAGTTATAGCTGAATTAGGTCCACTGTTAAGACAAGCTAAATAGATAAAAGTTTAAAAACACTAAAGTGAGTAAAAACGTGCCATTATCAGGCTTATGGGCTATAATTTTGGGGGGATCAAGCGGGTTTGGATTTGCGACAGCCGAAAAGCTGGCAAGACAAGGCATGAATGTTGCCGCCCTATACCGCGAAACTTCGATTTCTGAAAAGGCACTGCTCGAAAAATTTGCACAGATCGCTTCAGAAAACTCTGTCA
>DATHLW010000023.1:0-4573 GCA_035487675.1 Mucilaginibacter sp.
AGGACGTATCTTTTTTATAGCGGGTGACGGGTGCATGTTGGTGATAAAAATATTGTTTTTGGCTGGATTTGTTGATAGTATTAAAAATTAAGTATCCTATATTTGGGTAAATTACACCTGATGAGAAAGACTTTATCCACCTTAACTTTTCTGATTTGTGTTTTCTCAATAACATTTGCTCAGCAGAAGACACCACGTTTTAAGGTAATCGCACTATATGAAAATGGCGGGCACCACGTGGAATACTCCAAAGCCGCTAAAATTTGGCTGGATAAGCTGGCTGTCGATAGTAATTTCAGCATTGATTACGTCCAGAATACCGATAAAATTAATGACGAATTTTTGAGCCATTACCAACTTTTTATCCAGTTGGATTATGCCCCTTACGCCTGGAAGCCTGCTGCAGTTGAGGCCTTTCAAAAATATATTGAACAGGGTAAAGGCGGATGGATCGGTTTTCATCATGCCACCCTGTTAGGCGAGTTTGATGGTTACCCGATGTGGCAATGGTTCTCCACTTTTATGGGCGGCATCCGCTGGAAGAACTACATTGCCACATTTGTACAAGGCAAGGTAAACGTCGAAGACAAACAGCATCCGGTAATGAAAGGTGTACCTCCATCGTTTTGGATCAAGACAGAGGAATTTTATACTTATGATAAAAGCCCGCGCCCCAATGTGCATGTGATAGCAAGCGTGGATGAAGATTCCTACATACCAAAGTCCGATGTTAAAATGGGCGACCACCCGGTGATCTGGACCAATGAACATGTAAAGGCACGAAACATTTATATTTTTATGGGACATTCACCTGATCTATTTGATAATGATGCCTATAAAAAGTTATTTACCAATGCCATCTTCTGGGCTTCCGCCAAACGATAAAACCTAATATCATGAAATATATAAAGTACTCAATTTTCGGCTTGTTGCTGACGCTCTCCGTATCAGTTTTTGCCGGGCCGGTTATCTATATCAACCAAATAGGTTTTGACAGCCGCGGACCGAAAATTGCTGTTATCGGGTCGGATTCACCTTTGCCTGCAAAGGCGGTGTTTTCGATAATTGATGCTGTTTCAGGTAAAATAGAGTTTACAGCTGCTCTTGGTGCACAACAAAAAGTAGAAGACTGGTACAAGGACAAAACTTTTTACCAGGCAGATTTTTCGTCTTTTAAAAAAGATGGTAAATACAAACTGACCATAACTATTTCAGGTGAAAAATATACTTCAGAGCCGTTTCGCATTACTGAGAATGCATTGGCAAAACTGACCCTCTCCTCCATCATCCATTATTACAATAAACAGCGAGCCAATACACCACAAGAATTGGAAGCTGATCAGCATATCAAATTATATGGCAGCGATAAGACAGTTGATCTTCGAGGTGGCTGGTGCGATGCGTCTGGTGATGTAAGCAAATATTTCTCACACTTGTCTTATGCCAATTTTATGTCCCCACAGCAAATACCGCTGGTTACCTGGTCGATGGAAAGCGTGGACGAAAATATTCCTGCGCTGCTTACCAAATGGGGTTTGAAAGATTCCCTGGAAAATGAAGCGTTATATGGAGCCGATTATATTATGCGTTCACTGTCATCCGGGGGTTATTTTTATGAGACTGTTTTTAGCTATTTCAGCAAAGATCCGAATGCCCGTCGCGTGGTGGGCCTGCACGCTAACAGCGTAACCACCGACGAATACCAGGCCGCTTTCCGCGAAGGTGGTGGCATGGCCATTGCCGCACTTGCCCGAATATCCCGATGGAAAAAGTATGGTGAATATACTTCACAACAATATCTTGACGGAGCCAAACGAGCCTTCGCCCATTTGCTCATCAACAATACCAAATATGATGATGACGGCAAAGAAAACATCATCGATGATTATTGCGCCCTGATGGCCGCCACTGAACTATGGATCGCCACCAATGAGCCACTTTACAGAGACGAGGCGCGAAAACGCGCAGCAAATCTTTCCAAACGTATGTCGCCTGATGGCTATTTTATTGCCAATGATGCCAACCGACCATTCTGGCATGGGGCTGACGCTGGCTTGCCAATTGTTGCTTTATCGCGTTATTTAAAAAAGGAATCTGATCCTGCATTGAGGAGCGAGGCACTGCAAACAATTAAAAAAGCGCTTGATTATAATTTAAAGATTAGCCATGAAGTAAGCAATCCATTTGGCTATGCACGTCAGAGCTTTTTATACAAAGGTGAAGTAAAAAGCGGTTTTTTTATTCCGCATGAAAATGAGACCGGCTGGTGGTGGCAGGGTGAGGATGCACGCCTGGGTTCACTGGCCACTGCAGCCATAGTTGGCGGGCGCCTGGTTTACCCGGCACAAAATGGTTGGGGTGTTAAGTCTTCTTTGTCTGCCTATGCCTCACAACAGCTATCATGGGTATTGGGTTGCAACCCTTACTCCATATGTTTTATGTATGGCTTCGGTAAAAACAATGTGCCTTACATGCACTCCAGTTTTGGACATGGCTCCCAAAAGGGTGGCATATCCAACGGCATTACGGGTAAGGACGGTAACGGCGACGGTTCGGGCATCGACTTTAAAACCGAGGCCGAAGGCAACGAATGGCGTTGGACCGAGCAATGGCTACCTCATGCTGCCTGGTTTATGCAGGCTATAGCAGCTATGGCAGAACCGGTTGGAAAATGATTATAAAAGAGGGCATTATTATGAATTGATGTTGCACTAACATGTTAAAATATTTCTTTTGTGGATAAAATCCTATTTATTAAGTAGGTTGATGTTTTTATTATTGCCAACAATAAACAACACTCAATAAATATGTTATCTAAAAAAGAAATCTTCGGTTATGAACCGGATCCAAAATATAAAAAGGCGGTTGCTTACTTTTCTATGGAGTTCGCTATCGATCAATCATTAAAAATTTACAGCGGTGGTTTAGGCTTTCTGGCCGGATCGCACATGCGCAGCGCCTATGAGCTGAAACAAAATGTGATAGGCATAGGCATGCTCTGGAGATATGGTTACTACGACCAGCAGCGCGAAACTAATGCCGATATGAAGCCCATGTTTGTTGAGAAAGGCTACTCATTTCTTAAAGATACAGGCATCATGTTCACGGTCCCTGTGCATGATTCCCCTGTACATGTAAAGGCTTATTTATTGCAACCACAGACTTTTGGCTCTGCCCCGATATTTTTACTCACAACCAACCTTAATGAAAATGACGAGCAGTCGCGCTCAATCAGCTATAAGTTATATGCATCCAATGAGGCTACGCGTATTGCGCAATCGATCATTTTAGGTATTGGCGGCGCCATGCTGATTGATAAGCTTGGCTTGAATATCGACATTTACCATATGAATGAAGGGCACTCACTGCCGCTTAATTTTTATCTCTATTCTAAATACAAAAGCCTTAAAGAGATAAAAAAGAGAGTAGTATTTACCACCCACACGCCAGAAGCAGCCGGTAATGAGGAGCACAGCTATGACCTGCTCCAGAAAATGTCTTTCTTTTATGGTTTACAGGTACCGGAAGTAAAAAAGCTTTTAGATATTGATCATTATGGTTTAAATTATACTCTTGCTGCATTAAAATTCGCAAAAAAAGCCAACGGCGTATCCAAATTACATGGTGAGGTAGCCAGGGAAATGTGGAACCATAACCCAGGTATCTGCGAAATCACTTCCATCACCAATGCGCAGAACAAAACCTACTGGAAGGATGACCAACTGGAAACAGCACTGGCAGGCAAAGATGATAATGTGATCATCGCCCGCAAAAAGGAAATGAAAAGGCAGTTGTTTAAAGTGGTGGCCGATCAATGCGGGAAAATATTCGACGAAAATGTGCTGACCATCGTATGGGCACGCCGCTTTGCAGGGTACAAACGCGCCGATCTGATGACCTACGACTGGGAGCGATTTATCAAATTGATATACACCAGTGAGATGCCCGTGCAATTGATCTGGGCCGGGAAACCTTACCCCGAGGACTACGGTGCGATAGAACAGTTTAACCAGATCATCCGCAAAATGTGGCCCTTTGCCAATTGTGCGGTTTTGACCGGCTATGAATTAGGTTTGTCGGCCTTGCTCAAAAAAGGTTCGGATGTATGGTTGAATAACCCAAAAATGTACCGTGAAGCATCAGGCACCAGCGGTATGACAGCAGCAATGAACGGAAGTATCAATTTTTCACTACCCGACGGCTGGGTACCTGAATTTGCAAAAGATAAGGAAAACAGCTTTGTGATACCTCCCGCTGATGATAGTTTGCCACAGCATGACCGGGATATGAAAGAAGCCCAAAGCCTGATGGATATTCTTGATAAGGTAATACGCCCGATGTATTATAAGAACCAAAAGAAATGGGTATCTATTATCAGAAAAGGCGCTGCAGATGTATCGCCGGCGTTCGATTCTGGGCGAATGGCTGATGAATATTATAATGTGATGTATCTGAGTAAGTAGTTAACTCACACGATCATCGTTTCGTTTAACCAGCCCCTCTACCGCGTAGAGAGGCTGGTTAAATTTTAGAGGCTATCCTTTTTAAATTCTTCAATTTCCTGCAGCAAATC
>DATHLW010000024.1:0-5909 GCA_035487675.1 Mucilaginibacter sp.
GTTTTCCTGCATGGATTCGAACCACGATCTTCTGAGTCAGAGTCAGAGGTGCTAACCGTTACACCACAGGAAAATATGAACATTTATACAAAAAATCCCCTTAGTGTTCTAAGAGGACAGCAAGTATTTAGTTATCAACACCTTGTTATCCCAGCAGATTTTGGCTCTGCTTCAAAAACCCCTGTATTGACATTGTATTCATATTGCAATAATACAAAATGTGCCGTAAATAACAAAACAAAAACGTTTTTAGACCCGTTATTAACAAAAAGTCAATAAAATAATAATTAAAAAAACATTTTTTCCGACCGGGTTTTAATTAGCTTTGTTATATTAATTTTCTCCCGGTAATTTATTGTAATCAAAGTACTATGAAGAACATTTTGATATTCAATGATTTTTCCCCAGAGGCTGAGCATGCTACCGAACTTGCCTTATTTTTAGCCGGAAAAACCAACACCAATTTATACGTTTGGAACACCTTTGATAAATACGAAAACCCCGTGACCAGGGAGCTTGCGGTGGCTCATGCCAATGAGGAGGAAATGGAGATCACCACCGACAATACCAGCTGGATAATGAAGCTGGAATCAAAGCTCAACTGGAAAACCGGACTGTTGCCGGTGGTGAAGTTTATTGAAGGTACCGATTACTCACCCAACCATGTACTGTCTATGGTGAACAGATATGATGTCGGCATGCTGATCAGAGGAATAACAGGTGATGAGGATGACCTGTTGCACATAGAAGCCGAAGCATTAAGCTGCTCCACTAAATCGGGCTGCCCGACATTATTGATCCCTGAAAAATTTGAAAACAAAGCGTTCGAAAAAATAGTTTATGCTACCGACCTGCGCTTTTGCCGCCGCGAGATCGTATCGTTCCTGAGCCAGTTTGCCAAGCCGTTAAATGCCAGCATACTGATCGCCAATATGTCGGCAAAGGGGTTGCCTTTTATGGAAGACAATTATGCCCGTACCGTTTTTACCGATACCCTGCTTACCCGCGCCAACCAGGAGCATATTTATTTCAGCAACATCAGGGAACGGGATATTCCGCGTGCAATTGACGTACTGGTGAACGGCATGAACAACGATTTGCTGGTATTGGTAAATAACAAGTTCCATTTTAATGAGCTTGTAGGCAACGATATGCCTTATGTTGTCCCGCCTAATATCCATATCCCGTTGCTGATATTTCCGTCGTAAGGAAACGCATTCCCGGAAAGAGCGTTGTCACCCCAAACAAGAAGAGCCCGAAAAATCCGGACCCTTTTACTATTATTTTTTAAATGTCGTTTACATTTTCTTTAAAGGGAGTAACGTACGACGTTTTGAGCTGATATAAGCCATCTTGCCTTTCACCATCCTGTTGTCGTCCTGATAAAAGGCCGAATCTACTTTGCCGGTTTTGTACGTATCGGTTTCTTTATACCAAACACTTACCCAATCAGAGTTTTTATCGGTGCTATGCAAATTGATTACAGCCAGTATGTCCAGCTTCACACTGGTAAGGCTGTCCCTGAAATTTTGCCAATCTTTAACAATACCATCTCGGGTAGCCATTAAATGCCTCCCGCTTGAAAAATCCATGGTTACGGTATCTGCCAGGTAGGCAGGTGCGTTTTTCAGATTATTATCTTCCCAATCTTTGTACGACTGGAGCACTAACTGCTCGTTTTTTGCATTATCAGAAATGGTAAACGAAGATGAATACGAAGCCTTAAGAGGCATTACTACAGAGTCGGTTTTAGTGGCAGTGTCAGCAGGTTTGGTCTCGCTTTTACAGGATGCCAGCAAGGCTATCCCGATAGTTATCGGGACAAATAAATACAGGGCTTTTTTCATTGTAATGGGGTTTAAAGAGTTTGAATTGGATTGGTTAAATAAATCTAATATAACATTTTGATATTCAAAAGTTTAATTGGATATTAATTCTTCAAATCCGCCTCCTGTCAATACATTTAATTGGCAGTTTAGATAACCTTTTTTTGACTATATCTTTTTTAATTCAAACCTAATTTTTAATCAAACCTATTGATCAACCCAAAACAAAAAATGCTATGAAACGAACCCTTTTAATGCTGGCGCTAAGTGTAGCCCTTTTTAGCTGCAAAGGCAAATCAAACACAGATGCAGTAAGTACCGATACTGCAACCAAGCTCAATTATCCTTTTACACCGCGATACTCGATAAAATGGCAGCCTGGCGATGAGAGGAATGCGCTAATGGTACTCAACTGTCTTAAAAAATATGTCGATGGTGATATTAAAGGCTGTGTCGAAAACTTTGCTGATACATCGGAATTTTTAGCAGATCAGTTTTATTTTAAGGGATCAAAGGATAGCCTGGTTAAAATGCTGACCGGGATGCGTTCAGCAGCGACTTCTGTAACCAAAGAATTCGACTCATGGATGACCACCTATTATCCGGATAAAAAAGATACCTGGGTTACCCTGTGGTACATTGAAAAGTGGACCGACAAAACGGGCAAAAAGGACTCGCTATATTACACTGACGACGTGCTGATAAAAGATGGTAAGATAAAATTATACGATGAGAAGATGCGTCGCGGCCCGGCACAGCAAACTGTGAAGGTAGTGCCTGTAAAAAAATAAATAAATAATACTTATAATAGGTTCCTGTTAAAACTATAATAAGCAAAAATTGTTAAAATGTGTTTAATGGTTGCTTAACTTCTGCAATAAGCTACAGCAAGCTCCGTTAAATACTTTTTAATTAATATTTCCGATATGAAATTTTTAAGATCCAATTTCTACCTTGTTCTCATTCTAATTGCCGCCATCTCTTTATCTGCTTGTAAAGCAAAAAAGAAAGTGGTGACACAAACTCCACCACCGCCACCTACCGAAACGCCGGTACCTGCGCAACAAGTTGCGCCACCGGTACAAACACCGACGCCACCACCGCCGGCCCCTGCTCCGCCAGACTATAACTTTACCAATATCCAGTTTGAGTTTGACTCGGGGATATTGAAAACAGAATCGTACCCGATACTGGATAAGGCAGCTGCCGAAATGAAAAAAGACCCATCGGTAACTTTCATTTTAAAAGGCTATGCATCCGCCGAAGGCACCGATGCGCATAATATGCAGTTATCGATAGATCGTGCCAATTCGGTAAAGACCTACCTGGTAAATACCGGGGTAAATGGTGCCAACTTATCCACCAAAGGTTTTGGTGAAGCCAATCCTGTAGCTGATAACAGCACCGAATCCGGCAGGGTACTGAACCGCCGTGTGGAGATCAGGAAACAGTAAGAAGAATAAAACCATACAAGCCCGGCATCCAAAATGCCGGGTTTTTTATTTTTATTGCAATTATTTTCCCTTATTTCTATTCATAGCAATAGCTTCATTCTCCTGTAGACGCAGTAAAACAATACGAGTAATAATATCCGCTGGCAAAGGCTCATCCAAACTAAAATGGAGGGTCATGCCGGATATTTTACAGCCTTTCAGCTCATCTTTTATTTGTTTAACCAGCTTGCTACTCATGGTATACAAGCTGCAATAATCTTTGGTAGTACCAATTCCTACCAACATGTAAATATGTTTAAAGCAATGCACCTGGTAGCTAAAGGTTTCCCCTGCGTCGGGCACTATCGATTTGATTAGTTCGCGAAGTTCCGTTAAATATGGCCTGAACTGCGGTTGCTGTGTTAAAAGAAAATCACTGAACAGGTATGGCTTTTCTGCTTTTGCAGCTTTACTCATGACTTGCAAATATTGGCTGATCTAATATAAACAGATTTTATTTAGCAGGTAAAAAACATTATTTTAAGCCTTATTGTGATGTTTTTTCAATAATTAATTTATTTTTAGGATTCTGATTGGGTATGAAGAAAGCTAATGCAAGGATAAAAGACATCGCAATAAAAGCCGGAGTCTCCACCGGAACTGTCGACCGCGTACTGCACAATCGTGGGCGCGTGGCCCCTGATGTAGAAAAACGTGTGCTGGAGATACTGGCCGAAATGAACTATGAGCCTAATCTCATCGCCAGGGCACTGGGATCAAAAAAAGAATACCACATCGCCGCGCTTATTCCCGATCCTGCTTGTGACAGCTACTGGCTCGAACCACAACAAGGTGTTGAAAAAGCGGAAGCAGGTGTTAAACAATATGGCGTAAGAATACATCAATATATTTTTAATCCGTATGATGTTTCCTCATACATCGAACAGGCAAAAAAACTAACAGAAGCCAAGCCCGACGGTATATTTCTCTCACCCATTTTTTACCGGGATACTATGCCGCTTTTTAATGATTGGAGTAGTAAAAGCATTCCTTTTGTATTATTCAATACAGATATTGCCGAATCAGGAGCACTAAGTTATGTGGGGCAAGACTCGTACCAGAGTGGTTTACTGGCTGGTAAACTTATCCATTACGGACAACCGCAACCTTGCTCAATCTTGATACTGCATATTGACGAAGAAATAAAAAATGCCGCTCACCTGGCAAAAAAGGAAGAAGGCATAAGAGATTATTATAAGAATAACGACCCCGGCAAGCAATATAAAGTGATCACTGCTGAGCTAAGCCATCCTGATCAGCCCGGATTTGCAGAGCAGTTGTACAAAATTATTGATGGCGAACCCGATCTGAGATCCATTTATGTGACCACATCTAAATCATACGAAATAGCTAACTATTTAGCTGATAAAAATATTAAACATATCAAATTAGTGGGATACGATTTGCTTCCTAAAAATATTGCTTACCTGAACAAGGGGGCCATTAGTTTCCTGATCAATCAAAATCCTAAGGGGCAGGGCTATTGGGGTATCCATCAGTTAGTTAACCACCTGGTATTTAAAAAGGAAGTTACCGCGCTGAAATACCTCCCCCTGGATGTCGTGACCAAAGAAAATGCCTCATACTATATCAGCGATGAACTGATCTATGATGATTATAAACTGATTGTATAAAAAAGCCGGATACTCAAAAAGCACCCGGCCATTAAACAAATCAATCCAAACAAAATATTATGCAGATACCGTTAATGCAGTGCCGTTAACAGTCACGGTATATTCCTGCAAGGGTAATGCAGCAGGCCCCTGTAGCACAGCTCCTGTTTTACTAAACTCGCTGCCATGGGCCGGACAAATAAATATACCCTGGCCTGTGTTATAACCAATAGATGTTCCCTGGTGGGTGCAGGCAACCTGCACAGCGGTAAAAGAGGCAGCGGTGTTGCCCGAGGCGATCCTTACCAATATAACACCCTGCTGCACGATGGAGTCGCCGATATGAGTAAGCTGGCTGTTTAGATCTGCAGAGAATAAATTGCCGCTACCCTTGCCCGGCGGAGGGATACCCCCACCTGTTGAGGGGCCCGGATTACTTGATTTGCCCCCGCAGGATACCAGCGAGCAACCCGCACATGCAGCTACCAGTCCGATCCCCAATTTTGATAAAAATTCATCCCTTTCCATTTATGTGATCATTATCAGTTGATTAAGTAAGTAGTTGAATGAGTTTAACCTCCTCAACTTAATCTAACCCAATCAACTTATTCCAACTTAATCAACTTATTCCAACTTAATCAACCCAACTACCATTTTTTGTTGCTTTTAGAATTAAAGTCAAACATGCGCGAAATGGTAAAGCCTAAGCGGTATTGCCCTCCCCAGTAGCTCGACTGCGATCTGTTTAAATAATTAATTTCGGAAATCGCATTGGCATTGGTGACGTTAAGTGTAAATATGTGCCCCCCTGTTTGAACCTCAATACCCAAACCTAACGGATCATGAAACCCGTTTGTGCTGTTTTGCCTGAAAGTTGAAAATGGGTGTTCATAATCAACTACTATACTCATGGGCTTGGTTACTCTCAAACGCGCCGCAGCTGACAACGCAAAAAACTGTTGTTCGTTACCCGGCAA
>DATHLW010000025.1:0-7047 GCA_035487675.1 Mucilaginibacter sp.
TCCAACCCAATGAACATCAAAATCGCGAACACTCTATTCAACGACGGGATATTTTCTGAAATGTATAAAGCCGGCTTCATCACCGCCAAAATCTTTACTTACCGCGAGATATACCTTTGGGTACAGGCGCAAATGCAGATACGCGGTATCACAAAAAACCAGGCAGTACTGGAAGCAGGAGGCAAATTCAATAAGGATGAACGTACTATTTGGAGGGCGCTGAATAGTTTTGAGGAGCAATAAAACAGTAGTTGGGCTTGTAAAATGATAATATTTTAGTGCTGTTTGCACTTCGTTTTAATTATCTTTGTATATCAGAGTAACTGTTATGACTAATGTTCAATTATTTTCTCAAATCTCGTCCCTCCCTTCTGATTTAAAAAAGGAGGTATCGGACTTTGTTGCTTTTTTAAAGCAGAAATCCGAAAAAGGGGAAAAACTAAAAGAGCGTCAATTTGGCCATTCAAAAGGCTTTTTTAAACTGGCCGATGATTTTGATGAGCCCCTTGAAGACTTCAAGGAATATTGCGAATGAAATATTTATTAGATACCCACACTTTTATTTGGTTTATAAACGGCGATCCATCATTGCCTGATAAAGTCATTGCTAAAATTAAAAATGTCGAAAATCAATGTTTCTTTAGCATAGCAAGTGTATGGGAAATTGCAATCAAAGTGAAGTTAAACAAGCTTCAGATCAAATCAGAGTTTACTAAAATTATTGATTTTTGCATTGACAACCAAATAGATATACTCCCGATAGCTTTTGAACATATTTTAGAGCTTAACAAGTTAGACTTTCATCATAGAGATCCCTTTGACCGGTTAATTATTGCACAGGGAATAACTGAGAAATTAACTGTTTTAACCAAAGATGAAAACTTTCATTTATATAAAGTAAAATGCCTTTGGTAAACAAGTTGATTGAGCAGAATCTCAAAAATTTCACCTTCCTTGTAACAATCCATCTCAAAACCTATCTAACATGATAAATTTTATTTATCATGAAGTGGAAATTGCCTTTCAGAAAGAAAACAGATCCCGAAAAAGCTAAAAAAAGTAAACTGCGCGAATGGATGGATGCCATCATATTTGCAGTCGTTGCTGCCACTATTATACGGGGATTACTGTTTTCAGCCTATGCAATTCCCTCAGGGTCAATGGAAGGCACCCAATTGGTGGGCGACTACCTGTTTGTGAGCAAAATAAGTTACGGCCCGCGCATAGCAAATACTCCCCTATCCATACCTTTTACAGAACCAACCGTGTATGGCGTCAAAACCTACCTGGATTGGATCGAACTGCCTTACTGGCGACTTCCGGGATTATCCGAAGTAAAAAAAGGCGACATCGTTGTATTCAATAAACCCGAAGAAGCCGATCCTCAATATAACCGCCCTGTTGACGAACGAACCGCCCTGATCAAACGCTGCCAGGCCACACCCGGCGATGTTTTAACTATCGTAAACGGACAAGTTTTTATTAATGGAAAAGCTGCCAGGAACGCCCCTGAATCACAAACGGATTACCATGTAGTCACCGATGGAACCAATTTAAACCCGGACGCTTTACAGGAGTTGGGCATCAAAGTATCTGAAACTGATGGCAGCGCGGTAACTATTCCTTACAGAAGCCTGGCTGTTTTCAAGGGCTATTCCAATGTCAAAAGCGTTACACCTGTAGTAAAACCTGCCGGTGAATATGACCCTGAAGTTTTCCCGCATAACGAGAAATTCAAATGGAACCAGGATAACTTCGGCCCGCTTGTATTACCTAAAAGAGGTTATACCATTCAGTTGACCGATTCTACAATGACGCTGTACCGTCGCGCTATTGAGCTGTATGAACACAACAAAGTAGAGACACAAGGCAAGGGCATCCTGATCAACGGTAAAAAGGCTACCAGCTACACCTTTAAAATGAACTACTACTGGATGATGGGCGATAACCGCCACAACTCGCTCGACTGCCGTTTCTGGGGTTATGTACCCGAGGATCACATAGTTGGAAAAGCAATGTTTACCTTCTTCAGTACCGATTCAACCCAGGATTTCTTGCACAAAGTAAGGTGGGGCAGGATATTTAAGTCGATTGATTGAGGTTAATTATTGAGTTAGTGATTTATTGAATTGGTTGAAAAGGCAATTGTTTGAATCAATCTAAAGGTTTACTTGAGTTTATAAAAATAGTGTCCATTGGCTCTTTAACCTTATTTAGTTGGATTTCGATTCTTTTAACCAGGGATCGCTTAACTATTCCTTTGCACATTTTTAGCCTTTGGTACTTGTCCAATGTGTCTTTATTAAAAACATAAATATATTCCTTTATCGAGTCAGGCTGGTCTGAAAAATTTTTGTAATGTGTAGTACCCATTCCCGTTACTAGACCTGGCTGAATATACGAATCAAGATATATCTTATCATTGCACAACATACTATCTGCCATTTCCTTATACCAGTTCGCCCCGACCAAATCCTCCTTGGTATTATTTTTTATATAACCTATGCCCTCATGTAGCTTTTCATAAATGCATCCGCATAAGACTAACAAGCAAAACAAGAAAGAAATAAGTAGCATTTTTTTCATTTGCAATAAGGTTTACCTGAAGTTACAAAAATAATCTACAGGTAAACGCAGAACAAGGAGAATAATATTCAATTATCAGGAATTTCAACACTTTTCAGTTTGAACTTATCCATTTTGGAGCGGGACTTAAGAGCAGTTAAAATCCTGTTTTTGCTTGTGGTACCCAATTCAGGGTTTATTTTCAAAAAATCCCGCCTCATAGCCGAAGCTGTTTGATCTGTAGACACAGGGGTCCATCCGGGAGGTTTTACAAGGTACAACAACTTATTCTTTATACCCTCCGCATTTTTTATATCGCGATACAAGAGTGCTATTTCTCCAAAATACAGATCTGAAAAATTGGTTACATCCAAATCTCTTATTATACCGTAATCTAATTTGGCTTCTTCTTTAATTGGCTGTAGTGTACCGAACAGCCAATCCCAAAACGGCAAAACATTAGCAAAGTTGGTATCCAGGTACAGCGGGCTTTTTGCATGGTGCACCCGGTGATGGGACGGTGTGATAATAAGATGCTGCAATATACCCAATTGCCCATTTTTTAAAGTTCTTTCGCTGACATGGATAAATATACCCCAGGCACTGTCAATCGCAACAAATGCCACAAGCATGATCGGATTAACGCCCAAAAGCAATGAAATAACTAAATGGATTAAAGTCGAATAATAGCTCTCTGCAAAAAAATGGATCCAGTTTACCGTCATATTGAGCTCGGATGGCGCATGATGCGGAGAGTGAAGGCACCATAAAAACCGGACACGGTGAGAACTGAAATGGAATAGCCAGGTAGAAAACTCCCAGCAAAAATAGCCATATATCCAGCTATACCAGCTTAAATTGACGGTGAATAACTGAAATTTCTGAAAATGGGGCAGCCATATCCAAAACATATGAAACAAAATTACCTTCGGCAAAAGCTCATGGATCAGCATCGCCAAAAAAGAGGATTTATAATGAACGGAAACTTTTTTAAAGATGAGTTTATACTTATGATAACCTTGTGTTTTGCCTCTTTCCTGTTTTAAAAGTTCAATAATAAACACCACGATCTCCCATAAAACAAAAGTGCTGTTTAATATAATGATGATCGATACAATGCTGATATAATACTGGTGGGTTCTGATAGGATCGATGATTGCACCCAGGTAACCTTTACCTTTTATGGAGTCGTAAATATATACTCCATAGGTCGAAATGAGTTCGTACATAATAAAACCAAATGCGAACACGAAAACTACATTCTCGATAATTCTCAAAGTCTTATTTATTTTTTTCGTAGAACTCATTTATTGATCATTTGATACCATGGTCTTCAACAAAATTAAAAAAATCTTTACCAGGTATTGCAATACTTATACATTAAGTTGAAGGCATTTGTTGTATTTAAGTTTGGGGATGCAACAGGACGCAATCTATACAGTCATTTTGTAACATAAAAATAACATCAGTTTAAAACATCAATTTTAAAAGTATCGTATAATAGATTATAAACTAAACCAATGGCTGTTATATTACTCCCACGAAGCATTTATGAGCAATTCAGCGCTTGTCCGCCTGATACGCTGGAAGACGAAATTTCCCGCACTTCAATACGTTTGAAGCTACAGGAACCGCCCAAAGCAGACGAAGACCGCATGCTATACCAACTGGAGCTGGACAGATTAAGCGGGTTAAAATATCTCAGCCAGTTTCGCAAAGGTAAGCTAAACCTTGAAGATTTTAATTTGAAAGTGGAATTGGTTGCTTCCTGAGAACACGATTGAAGGATTTTTAAGATTAAAAATATCTGGACTTTAATCGAAATCACTAAGACCATGCGCGTTCTAAGAGAATGCTCTGTCTCTATTGCGGTAATTGAAAGTTAATTGGGAGGTTATATTGTACCCGGCAAGGCACACCGCCTGCACTGCCTGGTCGCCATTTCGGGCTATCCTTGATTAAGCGGATTGCTTCAGCATCAAGTTCAGGCGAAACCCCTTTTATCACCTTGATATCTGTTAAACTACCATCCTTTTCAACCACAAACCCCACGAACACCTTGCCGCTGAGGCCATTCTTTTTCGCTTCTTCAGGATATTTTAAATTAGTCATCAGATAGTTAAAAAGATGTTCCATGCCACCGGGAAATTGAGGCTCTTTGTCAACTTTCACCCATACTTTTTTAGGATCATTATTGGAAGTAGTATCGGCAACCTGCGCTTTTGCCAATACTGAGAAAACGCTAAGGCAAATGATAAGAAATATTTTTTTCATCTATGTAAGATTTAGGATGAGTTGTTATCACAAAAATATAAAATTTAGTTAGCTGACAAAACACTGTCATCACTTCATAAAAACACTATCCCGAAACGGTAATTTATGAATTAAGGGAATGCGGTATTAATGGAAGTAGTATTCTGACCAACGGAAATACTCGTGTCCTTAGGAACAAGTAGGTCGGCCTTAGTTAATCGCATATATAAAAGATAGCTATCTTTGTGCCAGTTGTCGGCCTCCTGGTAAAGTTTATTTAAAATATCATGACCTTTTTGCGGCTGATTCAGCAAAATAAGCGCTAAAGCCTTTTGGAGCTCTGTATCCTTAAATTGCCTGTTATCTTTTGACATTGTATCAAGAATGTGATCACAATAACTTAAGTAATCTTTATAGTAAGACCTTGCGCGGATAGTATCACCGGTTTTATCATATATTTTTCCAACAAGATATTTTATTACTGCGTCATTGGGACGAAGCCTCAGCATCTCCTTGCCTGTTACAAGTGCGTCGGTATACTGGTTTGACGCATATTGAATACCAAACTTGCTGTAGTAACCAAGAAAATAATTGCTGTCTATCTTTGTGGCCCTATTTAGCAAAGCGACTTGGATTTTGGTGAAACTATCCTTACCTATACGTGCTTTCAGTTGAACACCCGCCATCGACTGTTGCATCAACACAGCAGAGTCATTCAATTTTATAGCTTCAGGATTGTAGGTATGTTTTTGCCTGCAGGAAAACAAACAAATGATGATCGCGAAGATTGCCAATTCCTTCATAAGACTCAGGTTTTATAATAGCTAAGGTAATATAATTAAATCTACTGACAAAACACTGTCACCACCTCATTAAAGCATTATACCGATCTTTGAATACACGATTAAAGGATTGTAAAGATTAACAAGATTTTGAAACACGATCGTAGAAATCCTTTAAATCTCGAAATCGTGTCAGTACTGACAAAATAGCGTCACCACTTTAACAAAAACTTATTCCGACCTTTGAAAAACACGATTAAGCGATTTAAAGGATTAACACGATTTAATCTTAAAAATCCTGTCAATCCTTAAATCGTGTCATTTGAAATATGCCAATCAGCATAAAAAACATTAACACGATTTAACGATTTCATAGATTATCCTGATAATCCTTTAAATCACACAATCGTGTCCATCTTCCGGACTTTCGGACTTCCCCGACTTCCGGACTAAAAACCATCTCAATACTCACATCTCAAATCTCATACCTAAAACATGGGCTACAAAATTTATCTCTACGATACCGAAACCGACTGCATAGGCTCCGGCACCTTATCATCAGCTTACATCCAAACCGAACTGCAGCAGGCAGCCGGTCAGGATGTAGAAGTTCATATCAGCTCGGTTGGTGGCAGCGCCTTTGATGCCATCGCCATTTACGATCTTCTGAAGAAATATCCCGGCAACGTAACTACCTATATCGATGCACTGGCCGCCTCGGCTGCTTCCATAGTAGCCATGGGCGGCCAGCAAGTGGTGATGAGCAAATATGCTTTGCTGATGATCCACAAGCCGATGGTTGGCTCGGGTGGTAATGCCGATGAATTGCTAAAAGATGTGCAGATGCTGAATGTGGTACAATCGCGCCTGGCTCAGATATACATGGATAAAACCGGGTTGGACGAAATGACAGTAAACAGTTTGATCAACTCCGTCACCTGGATGACCGCTGACCAGGCGCTTGATTTAGGCTTTATCGACCAAATCGAAGATTACAGCCAGCCCATCAGCAACAGCGCACTCATTAAAAAATACACTAGCACGGCACCCGCCATCTACCAACGGTGCATCAACAAAATCTTAAACACAAATAACAACATGAACATTGAAAACAAGGAACTTATCGACAAAACCACATCGGTTCTGGATAAGATTATGAACTTCTTTAAGAAGGTGGTCAACAAACAGACCATTACCGACAAAGGCACCCTGCACCACGCCGGCGAACTGGACGAAGGCACCGAAGTTTACCAGGATGAAGGCATGAGTACTCCTGCAACAAGCGACACCTACACTACCTCATCCGGCCAGAAAATTGCCGTAAAAGGTGGCCAGGTACAAAAAATAGCCCCACCTGCTGTTGATCCGGATGCTGCCCCTGATGCAGACGATGACGATGACGACAGCGCATCCGACAGCCTGTTCGGAGGCTCTAAAAAGAAATCGG
>DATHLW010000026.1:0-4359 GCA_035487675.1 Mucilaginibacter sp.
GGCGGAGCCATTTATTGTATTGGCAACTCAAAACCCTGTGGAGCAAGAAGGCACCTATCGCTTACCTGAAGCGCAGCTGGACAGGTTCCTGTTCAAGATCGAGATAAAATACCCGACACTTGAAGAAGAGATACAGATCGTTACCCAACAGCATCAGCAAAAAACAAATGACCAGTTAGCGGATATTCAACCTATTCTGTCAAAAGATGATATTATCTCATTGAGGAAACAGGTACGTGCATTTCATGTTGAACCCAAGTTATTAGAATTTGTGGCAAAGATCATTCACGAAACGCGTAATAATAAATCGCTTTACCTGGGCGGGTCACCGCGTGCATCGCTTGCGGTTGTCAATGCGGCAAAAGCGCTGGCAGCTATCAGAGGTCGTGATTTTGTTACCCCGGATGATATTGTTTGGGTTGCGCCTGCAGTATTAAGACACCGGATTATGCTTACCCCTGATAAGGAAATGGAAGGGGTAAGTCCGGACGAGATAGTAAAGCAAATTATTCAGAAAATTGAAGTACCACGCTAAAAAGAGTGAAAAAGTTTTTCAGGCTATTTTATAAGGATCTTTTTTTAACTAACCGCCTTTTTGCAGGATTAGCGGTTTGTGTTGTACTTTTTGTGCTCTCCTTCTTTTTCCCCTGGTTTGGCATCATCCCGGAGCTGGCTTTCTGGGTATTGGTGTTGCTTTTCTTTGCCGACGTGCTGATGCTATACCGGACATCCAAAGGTATATTTGCCAAACGGCACGCTCCCGAACGCCTGAGCAATGGCGATGAAAATGAGCTGGGCATTTATATTGAAAATTCTTATCCTTTTAATATTCATGTGGGTATTATTGACGAGATCCCTGTCCAGTTTCAAAAAAGAGATATTTGGTTCAAAACCAGCTTGAAACCATACCAGAATAAGCTGATCAACTATCTTTTGCGGCCCACAAAACGCGGCGAATATGAGTTTGGCGATATACATGTATATGTCAGATCACCATTAGGTATCATCAGGCGCCGGTACACTATTAGCCAGGCCGAAACATTGCCGGTTTACCCGGCCTTTCTGCAAATGCGTAAATATGAGCTGATGGCCATATCAAACAGGCTAAGCGAGATTGGTGTAAAAAAAATCAGGCGCCTTGGCCACAGCCTTGAATTTGAGCAGGTAAAAAACTATGTAGCAGGGGACGATTACCGCACCATCAACTGGAAAGCTACTGCGCGCCGCGGCGATTTAATGACCAACCTTTATACAGATGAGAAGTCGCAGCATGTATATTGCGTGGTTGACAAATCAAGAGCGATGAAAATGCCTTTTGAAGGGCTTAGCTTACTGGACTATGCCATCAACGCCAGCCTGGTATTATCCAATGTGGCGCTGTTAAAAGAAGATAAAGCGGGGCTGATCACTATTGCTGAAAAATTAGGCTCTGTTGTTCCTTCTGACAGAAAAGCGGTGCAGATCAACCGCATACTAGATGTATTGTACAAGGAAAAAACGCGCTACCTCGAAACCAATATGGAGCTGCTTTACAGCACAATTCGTAATGTGCTGAAGCAACGCAGCCTGGTGGTGTTTTTCACCAACTTTGAAAGTATGTCGTCTATGGAAAGGCAGCTTCCGTTCCTAAAACGTATCAACAGGTTTCACCTGCTGCTGGTTGTTTTTTTTGAAAATACAGAGCTTGAAAAGTTAAGCGAAAAGCCAGCAAACAATGTAGAGGATATCTATATCAAAACTATTGCCGAAAAGTTTGCCTACGACAAGAAACTGATCGTAAAAGAATTAACAAAACATGGCATCCAATCTATTTTGAGCACACCTCAAAACCTGACTATTAATACCATAAACCGTTACCTTGAATTGAAAGCAAAACAAAAAATATAGATCAAGTGCCCGGAAGCAAATGATGAGTAGGCAGTTTTACATCCGCTTCACGCAAATCTTTAACGATCTTTTCCTGCAGATATATTTTAATTTCTAAATAATCTTCTGATTTGCACCAAACTCTTACTGTAAATTTTATACCATCAATCTCAAGAGCTATAACGCCTACCAATGGCTCAGGTTTTTTAATGATACCGGGAGTTGTTTTAATTGCATTTCCTATTATTGCTTTTACCTGGTCTACATCCACAATATAGCCTAGTTTCAGCTCAAAATCCACACGCCTTCTTCCCTCACGGGTAACGTTCACGATCACCTCGTTAAATAATTTACCATTTGGGATTATGATGATCCGGTTATCAAACGTTCTTAAAACAGTATAGAACAACTGGATAGAAGTAACGATGCCATCCTGTCCTTGTGCAACAATATTGTCATTCAGTTCAAATGGTTTCAATAAAAGTATAAGAACTCCCCCTGCGAAATTTTGGAAAGTGCCTGATAGCGCCAAACCTGCTGCCACGCCAAAGGAAGCTATAATGGCGCTTAAAAAGCTTAATTCCCAGCCAATTATATTAAATACGGATAGGGTTAATAAAGCATATAGCGTAGTGATGGTCAGACTCAGAAAAAAAGGCTGCAACGTGGAATGCACCTGCCTCTTGCTCATCCGGTTGCGCATGCGCATTTTCAGAAACCTGATAAACCAGAGCCCGATTAAGAATATTAAAATGCCTGCAACGTAATTTGGCCCGCGGGTGATAAGCCAATGGTGAAATTCAGTGTAAAATTCTTCGAGCTTCATAGATAGAAACCCAAAGGTAAGAATTTTATTATTTTCCGTAGATGGTGACAAACAATTCAGGCCCTTTGATCAAAACCCACTCCAATAATTGGGTTTTTAAGAGCCTGGCTGTTTCATTAATTACTTTCATGTCTTTATCTGTCCAAATGTTATGCCCAATACTTTATTATTGGTTTGCATTACAAAAATATAACGAAAAGTAACCGAAATGATACTTAATTAATCATTTGATTAACAGATGACAGTGCCTTTACTTTGTCATGACTTTCAGATGGTTCACAAAAAAAGAAGTCCCTGTCTGAAAAAACAGACAAGGATTCTTTAGAATATGGTTATAAGCTTTGGGTGATGAGTTTTAAGATTTTTAACTTAATACTCAGAACTCACGACTTAGGACTGCTACGCAATTACATCATGCCGCCCATGCCGCCGCCACCCATTGGAGGCATACCGCCGCCTTTTTCGTCTTCCGGATCGTCAGCTAATACACATTCGGTAGTCAATAACATTGCTGCAATTGAAGCTGCATGTTCTAAAGCAACACGACCTACTTTAGTAGGATCGATAACACCTGCCGCGATAAGGTTTTCATATTTGTCGGTACGTGCATTGTAGCCAAAGTCAGCTTTGCCTTCTTTTACTTTTTGCACTACTATTGATCCTTCAACACCAGCATTTTCGCAGATCTGGCGCAAAGGCTCTTCAATAGCACGACGGATGATCTGGATGCCAGTATTTTCGTCTTCGTTAGCACCTTTCAAATCTGCTAACGCAGCAACTGCGCGAATGAAAGCAACACCACCACCAGCAACAATGCCTTCTTCAACAGCGGCACGGGTTGCGTGTAATGCATCATCAACACGATCTTTTTTCTCTTTCATTTCAACTTCTGAAGCTGCACCGATATATAATACCGCTACACCACCAGACAATTTAGCAAGGCGTTCCTGGAGCTTTTCTTTATCGTAATCAGAAGTAGTTGATTCGATCTGAGATTTGATCTGGCCAACCCGCGCCTTGATCTCGTCAGTTGAACCAGCACCATTGATAATAGTAGTGTTGTCTTTATCAACAATAATCTTCTCTGCTGTCCCTAAGTAAGAAAGGTCCGCATTTTCTAATTTGAACCCTCTTTCTTCAGAGATCAGGGTACCACCGGTAAGGATAGCAATGTCTTCCAGCATAGCTTTACGACGATCACCAAAACCAGGAGCTTTAACAGCAGCCACTTTCAGCGAGCCGCGGATCTTGTTAACAACCAAAGTTGCTAATGCTTCGCCATCAAGGTCTTCAGCAATAATTAATAAAGGTTTGCCTGTTTGAACCTGTTTTTCAAGGATAGGCAGTAATTCCTTCATTGAAGATATTTTCTTGTCGTAGATCAGGATGTATGGATTATCCAGCTCCACTTCCATTTTATCAGCATTGGTTACGAAGTATGGAGAAAGGTAACCACGGTCAAACTGCATACCTTCAACAGTCTTAACTTCCGTTTCAGTTCCTTTTGCTTCTTCAACAGTGATCACACCATCTTTACCAACTTTTTCCATCGCTTCAGCGATCAATGCACCAATAAGTTCATCGTTATTAGCTGATATGGCAGCAACTTGTTTGATTTTATTATTATCCTCGCCAATAGTTTTTGACTGCTTCTTTAAATCTTCAAC
>DATHLW010000027.1:0-6485 GCA_035487675.1 Mucilaginibacter sp.
CTTTTCCTCTTCAGGCAGATGTATGCGCTGTAGCAATAAGCTCACCTGCGGTTGACCCGGAACAAATAATTTTCCTGATTTTCCACCTTTTAGAACTGATTTCTCGTCGATCAGCATCAGACCGCCTTTAAGTTTATCCGGGTTATGGCAACCGATACATTTACTTTCAAATATAGGCTGCACCACGTCGCGATAAACTAATGCCTGGTCAATGGGTACTTGCTGCCTTGTATTTTTCATTACAGGCGCCAGTATAAAATTGTCACCATGCGTGATGTTCGCGCCATAGTGCCCTGCGATCAGCAAAAAAAGTATTATGATAACCGAGCCGGATTTTGCTACCGGCGGGTTATACCATGATTTATTACGGGTCAAATAAATTGCAGTGGATATAAATACAATACTCACACCAAACCATTTGTGCCATTGCACACTGTTACTGTCATATCCAGGCTCCCTCGCCAAAAAGAGCCCCATAATGGCAGTTAAGGCAGCCAATAGTGACCCTGTAAGTAACAGCGCTGTCGTAAATTCCTGGTAGAGGTTTTCAGTTGCGAATGCTTCTCTGGAACGGAAAAATTCCATCAGCATGGCCAGGATAAGCAGTACTATCGGGAAATGCAGTATCACAGGATGCAGCCTGCCCACAGGTTGCAACCAAAGCGGTATCACCAGGTGATCGCCGGCTAACAATAAAACGACAATAAAAATATTCAGCGCAAATAACAGGTTACCTGCAAAACCTTTGTAGCTGCTTTTGATCATTTAGCGGGTGGAAAATAATTAAACACGGGTGAATTTATACGGATACACTTTACCCGAGGCCCACTGCGCCACATAAAGGTTCTCGTCGTCATCCACGCATACATCGTGCGGGTTCAGGAATATTTTTTCGGCCTGAGACATGGGCTGCAATATGCCGTCCTTATAAACCGGTTCGGTACCCCCAAGATTAGAAACAACTTTATTGTTTTTATCCAATATGGTCGTAAACCCTGAATTTTCTTTACCCAGATCAGGAGAACGCAATACCGCAGCATATAAGTGTTCGCCTTTTATTACCGGCCTGCACACACAAGCGCCCGGAAGTTTGATCACCTCAAGCAATTTACCATCCATGCTGAAACGCTTAAAGCAGTTGCGCGTACGGTCGGTGATCAGCAATGTAGGCGTTGTGTTACGACGGTCTATTACGATGCCATGTGCGTTGTCAAGGTGTTCATCACCATCGCCACGTCCACCGAAATAGTTTTTTATTTTCCCGTTCTTATCATAATGGGTGATATATTGCGCACCATAGCCATCAGCAATATAAAAATCACCATTGGTATCCATTGTAGTTTCGGTCGGAACAAACTCCTTCGCTTCTTTATAAACACCTGTTTCAAGCGGCACATCTATAGTCATGAGTATTTTCCCATCAATAGTTGTTTTATATACCTGGTGTTTCACTGTATCGGTAATAAACAAGAACTCAGTGCCATTCTCATTAACCAAAGTCAGACCGTGCGCGCCTGGAAACTCATGTCCCCAGGTATCCAGCAGTTTACCTGATTTATTGTAGATCAGGACATTATTTTTTGTTTCGTTGGTCAGCAATAATATCCTTCCCTTTTTATCCTGAACCATTTCGTGGCAATCATTTACCGGGTTGATGTTCGGATCGGCTTTGCTCCATTTGTTATCCATGCGATAACGCATATTGCCATGCCCATAAATCGGCCCATCATCTTTTGCCAGCAGGTCTTTAGCAATAAAAAAGCTTGCCGAAGCAATTGCTGTTGTCTTTATAAAATTTCTTCTTTCCATGATCTTCTATTTTAGGAAATAATATCTCTCACCACATTTCCGGCTACATCGGTCAGCCTGTACCGGCGGCCAAGGCTCTTATAGGTTAGTTTGGTATGATCGATGCCCAATTGGTTCAACACCGTCGCGTGAAAATCGTGAACGTGTACCGGGTTCTTGACAATGTTGTAGCCAAAGTCGTCTGTCTCACCATAAACTACCCCAGGAGTAATACCGCCGCCTGCCATCCAGATAGTAAAGCAGCGCGGATGATGGTCACGACCGTAATTCTTCTTTTCCAGTTTACCCTGGCTGTAATTTGTACGGCCGAATTCACCGCCCCATATCACCAGTGTTTCATCCAAAAGGCCACGTTGCTTCAGGTCAGTCACCAAAGCTGCCGATGCCTGGTCAACATCCTTAGCCTGACCCGCCATTTCCATTGGAAGGTTGTTATGCTGGTCCCATCCCTGGTGATACAACTGCACAAATCTCACCCCATTCTCAGATAGCTTACGTGCGAGCAAACAGTTGGCTGCATAAGTGCCGGGCACCAAACAATCCGGGCCATATAGTTTTACGATATCATCAGGCTCTTTGGAAACATCCATGATCTCGGGCACGGCGGATTGCATACGGTAGGCCATTTCGTATTGCTTTATCTTTGCAGTGATCTCAGGATCCTGGAACTCCTTGTAGGACAATTCATTCAATTCGGATAATTTATCCAGCATTTTGCGGCGCTCATGACGGTCGAGACCATCGGGATTATTCAAGTAAAGCACCGGGTTCTCACTGCTGCTAAACAACACCCCCTGGTGAATGGAATCAAGAAAACCATTGCTCCACAACTTGGAATAAACACCCTGCCCATTGCCTTTACCTTTTGATAACAAAACTGTAAATGCGGGCAGGTTCTTGTTTTCGCTGCCTAATCCATAGCTCACCCACGAGCCCATGCTCGGCCTGTTACCCTGCTGCGCACCTGTCTGGAAAAACGTTAGCGCCGGATCATGGTTGATGGCTTCGGTATACATTGACTTAATGATACAAATATCATCAGCTATGCTGCCTATGTGCGGAAAAAGATCGCTTACCCATGCACCTGCTTTACCATATTGCTTAAAATCATAATAAGAGCCCGCTAAGGGGAAAGATTTTTGCAAAGCGGTCATCCCGGTCAAAATCTGACCGTTACGAACAGAGGGGGGTAGCTCCTGCCCAAACATCTCGCGCAATTTGGGCTTATAATCAAATGATTCCAATTGTGATGGCGCACCATCCTGGAAAAGGTAGATTATTCTTTTTGCCTTAGGTGCAAAATTAGGTATACCCGGAATAAAATCTGCGCCATTATCACTATTGATACCTGTTAACAGATCAGGAATGAGCAACGAGCCTAATGCCACACTGCCTATCCCCAGGCTCAGCCTCGATAAAAACTTACGCCTGTTGATACTGAGGCCGTGTTCTAAAAATTCTTTTTCCATGGCTGTCAGGTTTTAGTAATAGCCTCTTCTAAGTTATAGATCGTATCGATCACTTTCATCATTGCCGCCAGGTTAATTTTATCCACTCCGACAGGTATAGGATACTCACCTACGGCTAACAATTCTTCTGCGTCTTTTCTATTAATAGATTTTAACTGATCTGCGTAATAAGCATTCAAAATGCTCATTTCCTTTTCAGTTGGTTTTCGGCAAACTATCCTCCTGAATGCAGTGTATATTTTATCCTTTGGCTGACTATTGTCCTGTAATAATTTAGCCGCTAATACACGCGCGGATTCCAGCATAGTAGGATCGTTCATCATCTCCAGTGCTTGCAGCGGAGTATTGGTACGCAGGCGCTGCACCTCACATTGGTCGCGATTACTGGCGTCAAAAATGGCCATTTCAACCGGTGGCGAAGTACGTTTTATCAACGTGTACATTCCCCGTCGGTACAGATTTGCCCCATGCACCTGGCGGTAGCTTGCCAATTGCCCACGTCCTGAAGTAGTGCTTTCCCATAAGCCGGGCGGCTGATAAGGATTGACACTCGGCCCTCCTATTATTTTATTAAGCAATCCGCTGCTGGCCAAAACCATATCCCTGATAAATTCGGCAGGTAAACGGTTACGCGGGCCACGTGAAAGCAAAATATTATATGGATCGTTCTTTAATTTATCAGGAGTTATAACCGCTGATTGCCTGTAAGTAGCCGACATGACGATCTGTTTCACCAGGCGCTTGATATTCCATCCATGCGTTTTAAAATCCACAGCCAGCCAATTCAGCAATTCAGGATTTGATGGCAGATCACCCTGCATGCCAAGGTCGCCCAGTGTTTTTACGATTCCCCTGCCAAAAAATTCCTCCCACATCTGGTTCACATACACCCTTGCAGTTAATGGATTTTTATCGTCAAAAACCCATTGTGCAAGCCCAAGCCTGTTTTTGGGATAAGTACTGCTAAAAGGCAAAATGGCTTTTGGTGTACCGGGAAAAACTTCATCGCCATGCGAATCATACGCTCCACGTTTTAGTATATAGGTCTTTCTGTAAACTTCGCTGTCGCCCATCACCGAGACGATCAGCTTGCCCGTATCTACCTTATTCACAAATTTCAGTATGCTTTTTACGTCATCATTGCTGATCTGCATCACCGGCCTTTTGGCATAGGTCTCGGGCCCACCGACAGTTGATTGTATACCAGGCTCTTTTACACTATTAAAGAATGAGAATATCTGATAATATTCTTTTTGGGAGAACGGATCGAACTTATGATCATGGCAATGAGCGCACTCCAGTGTAACACCTAGCAATGCTTTACCAAAAGTATTGGTTCGGTCAGTCACATAGTTTATGCGGTATTCTTCGTCGATTACACCGCCCTCTTCCGTGATCTTGTGATTGCGGTTAAAGCCTGTAGCCAGCAATTGCTCTTTGGTATGATTTGGTATCAGATCGCCCGCCAGTTGCCAGGTTATAAAATCTTTGTAGGGGAGATTTTCATTATAGGCATGTATCACCCAATCCCGCCATGGCCATTGCGTGCGGTAATTGTCATCCTGGTAGCCGTGCGAGTCTGCATAACGTGCAATATCCAGCCAGTGCAATGCCATCTTCTCACCATATTGCGGACGAGCCATTAATTCATCCACCATTTTTTCGTAAGCATCCGGCCTTTTGTCGGCCAGGAAGCGGTCCATCAGTGCAATATCCGGTGGCAATCCATTCAGGTCGAAACACAGTCGTTTTAATAATCGCTCTTTATCGGCCTCGGGGTTGGGTTTAAAGCCCTTTTGCTCCTGTTTATGTAATACGAAATAGTCGATAGTATTTTTGGGCCATGATTTATCATCAACTTCTGGAACCGGCGTAGACTTAGGCGGAACGAATGCCCAATGCTTTTCGTATTTGGCACCCTGTTGTATCCATTTTTTTATCAGCTTTACTTCGAAAGGTGATAACGGCTTCAGATTTGATTTGACGCTCGGCATCATATCGCCTGAATCCGTGGTGGTGATCCTGCGGTAAACTTCTGATGCTCCGGGATCGCCTGGGACAAGCGCATGCTTATCAGGCTCATCTTTCAGCGCAGCATAAGCGCTTTCGGGTATATCAAGCCTCAAGTTAGCCTGCCGCTTATTGGCATCGGGGCCATGGCATTTAAAACATTTATCCGAAAGTATGGGACGTATGTTAAAATTATAGCTGACAACATCAGGAATCTCTTCAGCAGCTACTGAACTTTCGGACGAGTTATGGCAGGCGTTGAGGCTCACGATCACCCCGGCAATAAAAATCGCTACACAAATTAAAGCTAAACGCATTTAAGCAATCCTATGATCTATAAATTGGTTATAATTGAGAAAAACGAATTTATAAATTATTAATAGATTAATCAGAATTATGTTTGAATTATTACATGTGTGCGGCAACACCAAGAATAAACCGGTCATGAAGGACTCTGTTTATGCATAAAGGAAAATATCCAAATTACATACTCTATTGTGTTTTTTCACTTATATTACATGACAAAATAATAAACGTAATTCGAAGCAATGAGAAAGCTGAAGATTTTGGTATGGATGATTTTTTTGGCGCTGGCCTGCAAAAAACCTTTTACTCCACCCTCTAACATTTCAGATAATAACAAGTACCTTGTAATTGAAGGAGTAATAAGCGGTAACGATTCTACATTTATCAAACTTAGCCGGACAAAAAAAATAGATACATTGCGAACTGTTTACCCGGAAGGCGGTGCACAGATAAGCATAGAGAGTGATGCAAACAACAATTTCAGTTTAACGGAGGTTAAGACCGGAACTTATGCTGCAGCCTCCTTTAATCTTGATGGCACACATAAATATCGCCTCCGGATAAAAACTTCTGATGGTAAGGAATATGTTTCGGACTTTGTACCTGTAAAGAATGCCCCTCCTATTGACAGTGTTGGTTTTGCAGCTCATCCAACTGGAGTCCAGGTTTATGTAAATGCACACGATGCAGCCAATGCCACGAGATACTACCGATGGGAATTTACAGAAGACTGGCAGTTTCATTCAAAATATAATTCTACTTATCATAATAACAAAGATCCCCGTGCGGTAAGTGACCAAATCTACTACTGTTTCTCAAATGACTCTTCAACCAATGTGGTGTTAGCCTCGACAACCAAGCTTGTCAACGATGTAATATATCAGGCGCCTG